>JBGSYE010000447.1:0-5826 GCA_041751075.1 Chthoniobacteraceae bacterium | reverse complement strand
GCCGATTAGCGTAAGTCATCGTCCGACCCCCGGAATCCCCGGGACGCCGCGAAACCGGAAATCCGCCACCCCACCGTTCGGAGGAGACTGTATGAAATCGCTGCCATTACTCCTGTCCACCTGCGGGCTCCTGCTCGCGCTGTCTTACACGAGCTGCAAGCCAAAACCCGTCATCACCACCGACACGCTGGAGGACAAGGCCGATGGACGACCGCCCGAGGCGCTGGCCGAAGTAATCGCCGATGTTTTCAAGGGCATGGACGCCGGCGCGGAACTCGGCGAAGCAGAGATCAAGGGGCGCAATACGTGGAATCTGTGGACGGGCGGGAACGAGCAGTTTTGGGATAAGGTGGCTCGGGATGGCTTCGGGCTCTTCGATCTGCTCAAAACGATCGACTCCCGCAAACGCGCGCGCCGGCTCGAGGAATTCGGGCTCATCAATCAGCCGGAGTTCAAGACCGCAGCGAAGGCCGATCAATATGGCCTCTGGATCGACGAAGGCACGGAGCCGGCGGGCATCAATCCGAAGGTCTATGGCCGGCCGACCGGCGTCATGGGCTTCCGCCTTTTCGACAATCCCGACTTCACCGGCGCCGCCGTCGAGAAGTGGAAGCAGCACCTCGATCCCGCCACCGGCGAGGCGAAGAAATTCTACGAAGACGCAGACTTCGCAGCGCAGCGCGACTTGGTGCGCCCGTATCGCGTCGGCGTCGCCTGCGGCTCCTGCCACATCGCTTACCATCCGTGTCATCCGCCGGAAAATCCCGCCGAGCCGCGATACGAGAACCTCGCCTCCGCCATCGGCAATCAATACCTCCGCGAAGGCCCCACCTTTGCTCCGAATGTCCGGCCCGGCGGCTTCTTCCATGAGATGACGCAAGCCCAGCCGCGCGGCACCTCGGACACCTCCCGGATCGCGACTGACAACATCAATAATCCCAACGCGATCAACGCCATCTTCCTGCTCGGCGAGCGCGCCCGCATCCAGGTCGAGGAGGATCTGGCCGGCGGCACACTCGCCCTGCCGGGGACCAAACCGCGCATGCCCGTCGCCCACATCCTCAAGGACGGCGCGGACTCCATCGGCATCCCCGGCGCGACCATCCGCGTCTATGTGAATATCGGGATGTATCACCAGCACTGGCTCCAGCAGCACAATGCGATGATCGGCCTGATGCCGCAGAAGCCCTTCGACATCGCCACCGCGCGCGAGCACTCCGCCTTCTGGCTGGCCACGGAACAGAAGCTCGGAAACATCGCCGCGTTCTTCACCAAGATTCAGCCGTATCACCTCGAAGATGCAGTCGAGAACGGCCAGCCGGTCGGCAGAAGTTTCATCACCCAGGATGAAGAAGTGATGAATCGCGGCAAGATCGCCTTTGCCGAGAACTGCGCGACCTGCCACTCCAGCAAACGCCCGCCCGCCGGCGTGGACGAGGAGGATTGGTTCCGAACCGAGATCCTCACCACCAACTTTCGGAAGGATAACTTCTTCTCCGACGAACGGCGCTATCCCATCACCCGTATCCAGACCAACGCGGCCCGCGCCCTCGGCACCAATGCGATGGCCGGACACGTCTGGGATAACTTCTCGTCGAAGACTTACAAGGAGCTGCCCTCGGTCGGCACGATCAAGGTCTGGAATCCCTACACCGACTCCGAGGAGGATTTCAAAGTCCCCAGCGGCGGCCCCGGCTACTACCGCACCCCGTCGCTCATCAGCATCTGGACCTCCGCGCCCTTCCTGCACAACAACGCACTCGGTGAAGAAACCATCGACCCATCCGTCGCAGGACGCCTGAAAGCCTTCAACGACGCTGCGGAAAAGCTGCTCTGGCCAGAGAAACGCAAAGGCAGGGATTCCATCTGGCGCACGAGCCGCGACTGCCAGATCCAGCTCCAGGCCTCCCGCCTGCCGCCGCTGCTGGTGAAAGTGCTGCGCGCCAAAGGCCACATCGAGAAAGAACCGGACGGCACGGAGTTCTTCCGCATCGGCCACATCCCGCAAGGCACCCCCATCGGCCTGCTGGCGAACGTGGACCCCAAAGCCGACCTCAGCGACATGGCTGAACTCTTCATCAAACTGAAAACCACCCTAGCCGAGATCAAACTCAAGAATCTGGACGACACCGCCGCGAAGGAAGAGCTGAAGAAGCAAGTCGCCCCCGCGCTCTTCAAAGTGAGCAAGTGCCCCGACCTGATCAATGACCGCGGCCACGCCTTCGGCAGCGACCTCCCCGATGAAGATAAACGCGCGCTCATTGAATACCTCAAGACACTCTAACTCACCCATCGCCATGCCTCCCGCCTCCGCTCTTACTCCCAAAGCCTTCCTCAAAATGTCCGCCGAGGAACTCGACGACATCTTTCGCCAAAGCTCCGCCGGCAACATCCCCGATGGCGAAGGCGAAGGCACCGCCATCATCGCGCCCGGCACCGCCGTCTCCGACGCGATCGCAAAGTTCGTCCATCTCTTCAACTGGAAAGGCAAAGTCTTCGACGCCACCAAGGGCGAACTCCGCAACAAAATCCTGCCGCTCGGCCACAAGGCCATCGTCGCCAAGGTCTATAAGGACAAGAGCTGGTTCGATAAGAACGAGTGCATTGTCCTCGATTACTCGAAGACCTCGCTGCTCGCGAAATGGATCCGCGACGAGATCCGCGAAGTCGCGCCCGGCGTCTATCTCGGCATCGTGTTCTGGGGAAAGAAAAAGCTCATCCACTTCGCGCTCAAGTTTCCGCGGTGAGTGCGACCCCGCCGATTGTAGCGTCGGTCTATTACCGTCGCTCGCATCCGCGGGCGAAGGCGGTGCGGAGCCGCGTGTGCCTTCCGCGCTCCGCGCCGCCTGCGCCCACAGAAATCTGCGACGGTCATAGACCGCCGCTACAATCATGGACCGCCCGCTGATCGAATGGATCGCGCCGCGCTGGCGCGCACCGCTGGCCATCGCGCTCGGACTCGGCGCAGCCACCTCACTCTACTTTCTGGGCCGCCTCTATCGCGACGAACCGGTGAAATACGCATCGCCGGAGGAACACTTTAAGTACGGCTCGACCGGCGGCGAACGACTCTCGGGCTTTCCCTACTGGATCTGGCAGGTGCTGCCTGCGCTTTTCCCCGAGTATCTGCCCGGCGGGAAGTATCTGCCCGAGACGCCGTATGCGCCGATGGGTTTCCTCTACGAGCCAGGCAAGGCACTGCCCATCGGCGTCTCGCAGCGCAACGTGCAAGGCATGGATCGCGTCTTTCTGAACTGCGCGATCTGCCACGTCGGCACCTGGCGCGCGAAGCCGGAGGATCAGCCGACGATCGTCCTCGGCATGGGCGCGAATACCGTCGATCTCCAGCAGTTCGAGCGGTTCCTTTTCCAGTGCGTGACCGATGAGCGCTTTTCTCCGAATCGCGTCCTCACTGCGATCGATAAGATCGGCGGCCGGCTCGATCGCTTCGATGAGGAGGCGCTGCGTAATCTCGGCGTGTATCTCATGCGCGACCGCGTGCTGCTCCTGCGCGATCGCTTCAGCTTCATGGATCGCGAGCCGGACAGCGGCCCGGGACGCGTCGATACCTTCAATCCGCCCAAGGTGCTGATGAACTTCCCGATGCACAAAGCGCCCGAGCGCGAGTGGGTGGGAAACTGCGACCTCCCGTCGATCTGGCTCCAGCGTCCGCGCGAAGGCATGTGGCTGCACTGGGATGGAAATTGCAACCGCGTGCAGGAGCGCAACCGCAGCGCCGCCTTCGGCACCGGCGCGCAGCCCCCGTCGCTCGATCGCCCGCTCATGAAACGCGTCGAGGACTTCATCATGGACGCCACCCCGCCCGCGTTCCCCTTCCCCATCGACCAGGAGAAAGCCGCGCGCGGCGAGCCGCTCTACCGCAAGCATTGCGCAAGCTGCCACGGAAGGAACGGGCGCGACTTCGCCGGAGAGTTCGTCGGCAAGGTGACGCCCATCGACGCGCCGAAGCTCCGCACCGACCGCTGGCGGCTCGACAGCTACACCCACGAACTCGCCGCCGGGCAAAACCAACTCTACGCCGAATATGGCGACGAACGCTTCTCTCACTTCCGTAAAACCTTCGGCTACGCGAATGCGCCACTCGACGGCGTCTGGCTGCGCGCGCCGTATCTGCACAATGGCTCCGTGCCGACCCTGCGCGACTTGCTCGATCCATCCCCAGATCGGCCCGTCACTCTCTACCGTGGCTACGATGTGTACGATCCGGTGCGCGTCGGCTGGGTCTCGGACGTGGCCGCCGAGCCAGACGCTTCCGCAACGACCAACCCACATCTCGCCGGACGCCGCTATTTCCGCTTCGACACGCGAGCGATTCCCGGGGAACAGACCGGCGCATTCGCGAATGTAATCGCGATCGATCCGACGACGCGCGTCATCACACTCGACCGTCCACTCATCCGCGAGACGATCATTGTGAAAGTGACCGATGCCGCGGGAAAGGTGCAGCTCTGGGACATCCCCGTCGCCCTCAGCGCTGCCGGGGAATCCGCGATCACCCTCGCGGAGCTGCCACCCGAACTCACCGTCGGCAGCGGCCTCGACTACAGCACCCCGCGGGAACGTAACGAAGGCAACAGCAACACAGGCCACGAATACGGCACCGACCTAACCGCGGAGGAGAAGGATGCCATCGTGGAGTTCATGAAGCGCTTCTGAAACCGATGCCTTCGGAAAACATCCAACACTCAACATTCAACATCCAACATCCAATGAACGCTGTGCGTAGCTCCGGGCCTCCGTTGGATGTTGGATGTTGGATGTTGAGTGTTGGATGTTCATTGACACCTGCTCCACCGCGCTTGCGTCTTCCCGGCATCAGCTCGTCGCAAATGAGTCTATGAACGCCCCCACTAAACGCCGCTGGAGACTCCCCGCCGCCATCGTGGTCGCCGTCCTCGCGATCGTCGGCATCTTCACCTGGTGGGAACTCTTCCGTGTCGTGCCGCAGGACGACGCGGTGCTCAAAGATCCGGCGATGAAATTCAAATACGGCTCGCTCGGCTCTGAAGGCGACCGCGGTCTGCCGTATCTCCTCTGGCTGGTGCTGCCTCGTGTCTTTCCCGATCTGCTGCCTGGTCCGGGTGGCTATAAGTCATTCGGCGTCGTCTGGGAGGAAGGCCAGGAGATGCCAGTGGGCTTTGCCAAGAAGACCATCGGCGTCTTCCCGCGCGTGACGAATAACTGCGCGCTCTGCCACGCCACCACCTGGCGCGAAAGCGAGGACAGCCCGATCCACATCCAGGTCGCCGGCGGCGCTCACACCACCGACGTGCAAGGCATGATCCGCTTCCTCTCGCGCGCCGCGCAGGATCCGCGCTTCAATGCCAAGACGCTCATGCCCGAGATCGAGCAGGTGAGCAGCAACGCCTACGGCAATGGCGGCCTGTCGTGGATCGACCGGCAGATCTATCGCTACCTGCTGATTCCCTTCACCCGCATGGGACTGCGCGAGCAGGAGCGGCTCTTCGCGTGGATGGAGCACGAGCCGAACGGCACGAAGAAACCCGATTGGGGACCGGGCCGTGACGATCCGATGAACCTCACGAAGTATTTCATGACGCAGTTGCCCGTGGACGCGACCGTGGGTCAGGCCGACTTCCCGTCCATCTGGAATCTCAAGGTGCGGCGCGGGCCGGGGCTGCTGCTGAACTGGAGCGGCGACACGCCCTCGACGCTCTCGGTGCTCATCGACTCCGCGCTCGGACTCGGCGCGCCGCCGCAGCCGTGGTTCCTGGAGCGGATGCGCGAACTCGACGAGTGGCTCGGCGAACTGCCGCCGCCGAAATTTCCCTTCCCCATCGATCA
>JBGSYE010000446.1:0-8948 GCA_041751075.1 Chthoniobacteraceae bacterium | reverse complement strand
CGAGAGACTTACCGCGTCCCCGCGTCCCCGCGCAGTGAGAACGGCTCCCGGGCGCGCGCCGCGCGCTCGAATGGCCTGGAAGGCACACTCGCTCTACGGCTACGGCTTCTGCGACGCGGGCTGCGTAGGTGCCTCGGTCGGCTTCGCAGCTTCTACGGCTGGAGCTTCCGGCACCGGCGCGGGGACGGCGGGAGGCGTGCCGGCGGCGGGCTTGTCGAGCAGCGTGAGTTCAAAGGCCGACTTGTCCGGGCCGCTGACGACGAAAGTGCCTCGCAGGGCCTCGGCGCTGCCGTACCACATTTCGTCCGCAGTCGCCGCTCCGATCCGCAGTTTTCCCCCGTCCCCCGCGGCAGTCCTGTAGCTCACCGCGATCGCCGGTTTCTCGAACCCGTGCTCGGGCGCCGTCGCCCCGACCCAGCGCAATGCGCGCAGGGTGGCGAGGGTGTTCACGAGCGAGCCCACATGGTTCTGATTCACCGTGCCGTCGCCTTTGGCGAGCTTCCATTTCTTCTCTTTGTCGAGTTCAAGGGACAGCGTCGGCTGGCCTTCCCGCGTGACTTCGATGGAGGTGATGTCCTCAGCCTTGACTTGGAAAATCTCGATCGGCTGCCAGGCGAGCGGATCCGTGGGCACCGCATCGAGCACTGAGACGGGCAGCGAGACAATGAAAGGTTCGTCGTCGAGTTTGGCGAAAACCTTGTCGCCCTCGATCCTGCCGAGGAGCACGGAGACGATCGGCTTTTCGCCAGCCTTGGTCTCGGCCGTATTCTCGCTTGCGTAGCTGCTCAGCGTCACCTTCACCGCAGGGCGATCGAGCCCATACTTCGGCAGATCGGTGGCCACGTCCGCGACGAATTCGGATACCTCCTGAGTGAGGAGCATGCCGACGACTGCCTGGGCCGCGGCCACATTCACCGGCAGATCCTTATCCCCGGATTTGCGCACCCACGATTCCCCACTGCGCGCGAGGACGATCTTTTCTCCGTCCGTGCCTTCGATCGTCACGCGGTCCACGATGTCGCTCTCGACGCGGGTCAGGGTCCGGTCGCGGAGATCGTTCGGCTTGATGGACATCAGCGACTCGATGGACTTCGGCAGCAGCACTACGGCATCGCGCGTCGAGATCTTCGCGTAAGTACGGTCCTTGTCTTTCTCCTCCTTGGGATTCGTACCGAGCTCGAGCGCCACCGGCTCCCCCTCCCCGGTGTGCAGCGTCACGGTCACGCGCGGTTCCTGCAGTCCGTAGGTGCTGAGATTCGCGGCGTCGCCGACGAAGGATTCGATGCGTGCATTTGCCGCCTTCGAGATGAGATCGCCGATCCTGGCGTCATCGCCGCGAGCCTTCAGGGGCTTCACGAGCGCCCAGTGGCTGTCGTTGTCCTTCTTCAACTCGATCTCGCCCGCGCTGGTCTTGATGGTGACTTTGTTCACCTGCGTCGCCGAGACATCGCCCAGCTTCCGGTCGCGATACTCATCCACGCGTTTGGTCAGCGTCCCCTTTAGCGGCCCGCCGACGACATACACGACATTCGAGCCATCCAGCTTGAGGTACTGCCGGCCTTCCGTCGCCGTGTCCTTGCCCCACTGCAGTTCCACCGGTTTGTCTTTGCCGGCAAACCGCACCTTCACCGTCGGGTCGGAAAGACCGAACTCCTTGAGCCGATCCTTGCTCACTCCCTTGCCGTCCTCGTCGATTTTCTCCACGTAGCGGAGCGCCTCCGATTCGGTAAAAAGCTGCGCGACCGCCATCGAGTCCGCCCGGTCCTCGATCGGTTTGACGATCTGCCACATTCCTTTGCCGTCCTTTCTGAGATCGATCTTGCCCTCGGTGCTCCGGATGTCGATGGCGTCGATCCGATCGCGGTCAAACTTTGTGATCAGGTTGCCATCCTCCGCGATTTCCCGAGTGCTCTTCTGGTGTCTCTCGACAAACCAGATGTAGGCAAAAGCGCTCATCGCGATCAGCAGCAGGAGGAGAGTGTTCTTCAGTTTCATCTGGGTCGATTATGAGGCCTCCGCGCGGTCAGCTCCGCCGCACCCACCAGTTCGCAATCCCGCAGAAACCGGCCAGCCCCGGCACGATGAGCAGCACGAAAGTCTTGAGCCGGTTCATCTCGTGTTCATCGAGTGACATTGTCGTCTGCTTCTTTTCCTTCGCGGGAATGCCAATCAGTTCCTCACGATCGAGGAGCCAGTTCAGCGTGTTGGTGGTAAAGTCATTCGAGAGCCCCTCGGAGAGCCGGTAGGATTTGTCGCTGAGAAACTCGCCATTGCCGACCACGACGAGGCGCGAGGTCTCCACCTTCACTCGCGAGTCGGCCACGCCTCCCTGCTCCGCAGCCGCGGCCAGCGTCAGCGGTCCGGTGTGGTCCTTGTTTGGATCGAAGAATGGCGTCTGCGTATCGCTGACGAACTCCGTCTCTCCCCAGTAACCTTCCCCGGCTTGAATCAGTGCCGTGAGTTGCATCTTGTCGGTCTGCTCCTTGGTCCGGTCGAGCGCGAGCGACTGGGTGAGACCCAGGAATTGCGCGCCGACACCGGCGAGATCCTTCGTCAGCTTGGTCTTGCTATCGACGACGGTGTAAGCGGGGTTGACGATCGGGCCCGTCTTGAGATCCACGCTGCCGTCCTCTCCCTGCACCAGGGACTTGCCAACCGCGATCACGCGGTCGCCGTGCGGAGTGATCCCGCGCTGCGCCAGCCAGGCATCCAGGCGCGGCGTCTTGATCGTCGGATTGAGCAGTACGTAGAGCCGACCGTGCTTCACAAAGTAAGCGCCGAGAAGCTGCAGTTCGAGCTCGGAGAGATCGTATTTCGGCGCGTTCAGGATTAGTCCACGGGCGTCTTCCGGGATGGTGTTCTCGTTGAGCAGCGTGAGCGGAGCGATCTGGATGTTCTGCCGCTTCATGCTCTCGTTGAAGACCTTCATCCCCTCGCCTTCGAGTTCCACCTCGCCGTGGCCCGAGAGGTAGTAGAGCTTGTTCGGTTTGCTCTCGACCAGTTCCATGAGCGCGGTGGTGATCGCCTGTTCCCCTTTGAAAGCTTTCAGCCTCGGCCCCTGCCCCATCATTTGCGCCATCTGGTCCGGCATCTCGACTTCCGCCATCTCCGTTCCGTTCACGAACTTCGATTTCCCGTCGTAGTCGAGGATGAGAATATTCTCGCTGGCGCCGAACTTGTACCTGGTCTGGAGATCCTGCGCGCGCGTGATGTTGCGATACGGGTCCACGATCTCGGCACTGAACTTGTTCTTCGACGCGTACTCATACTCGCGGAGCAGCGCCTGCACATCGGGGTAGATCTCCGCTGCTCCGGAAAAGAAGAGCACCGCCTTCACGGGCTTCGCCAGATTGCCGAGCAAAGCCTCGGTCTGCGAGGAGAGCGCGTACTTTTTGTCCCGCGAGAAATCCCACCGTTTGTAATGGCGGAAGCTGAGATAGTTGACCATGGCGATCAGCGCCACGAAGACAGCGAACTGGGTAAGCACGTTCAGCGCGATCGTCGCGCGTCCGATCTTCACCGCCTTGACCGTCGGGTCGGGCGCAGTCGCGGGCGGGGGAGTCGGAGTCGGGGATTCGGAGTCGGCCATAGGATGTCGGGCTTGGTGTGGGTCAAGCTTTCCACTTCCGATACTGGAAGACCTGAAGGGTGAGGAAGGTCATCAGCGCCGTCATAGAGAGGTACCAGACGATGGGTCGGGAATCGATGATGCCCTTGGAGAAATCCCGCATGTGCTCCACCGCGGAGATGTAGCTGTTCATCTCCTTGAGCGTCGGATCGGTGATGCCCACGACGTCGGAGAGGAATCCGAGAAAGAGCAGCAGCGTGATGGTCGTGAAGGAGATGGTCGCGGCGTTGATCTGATCCTTGGTCATCGCGGAGGCCAGGCAGCCGATGGAAATGTAAAACAGGCCCATCAGGAACAGGAGCAGGTAAGTGCCCCAATAGGATCCGGCGGCTGCCGCGGCTTCATGGCCGGTGAGGTATTTGAAACAGACGAACGACAGAAGACTCGGCGCCCAAAGGATGACGTAGAAGAAAACCACCCCTGCGAACTTTGCCAGCACCACCTGCCAGTCCGTCACCGGCGCCGTGGTGAGCGTCTCCAGCGTGCCCATCCGAAACTCCTCGGAATAGACCCGCATGGTGATGAGCGGAAAGCTGAGGATGAACGGGAACCAGAACAAAGCCGGCATGAAGAAGACCTCCACCACGGTGAACTCCGTCGGGTAGCCATTGAGGATCGAGATCTGGAAGTAGAAGTTGAAGCCGGAGAGCAGCAGGAAATAGAAGAGGACCACGTAGGCGATCGGACTGTAGAAGAACGATTTGATCTCGCGGCCGAGGAGCGTGAGGAAGGCGGTCATGGGTTGGCAGGAAAGGTGGACGGCGGCGAGGGCTTCAGCTGTCGGAATGGGTCAAATCCACAAAGACATCCTCGAGGGTCGATCGCCGGCGGGTCATCTCGCGCACGTCCCAGCCCCGATCGCGGGCCAGCCGCCAGATTTCCTCGCCGGGATCGGCGTTCGCATCGAGCCGGAGCTGGAAGACAGACCAGTCGCCATCCGCCTCAGTGGTCACATCCTTCACCCCTGACACGCTCTGGAGGGCTTCCGCGCCGGTGCTCGCTGGGACTCGCGCTTCTAGCCGCATGGCACCGAGGGCGCGGTGGTTCTTGAGCAGATTCTCGGCAGTGTCGGAGGCGCGGATCTGGCCCTTGTGGATGACGATGACGCGCGAACACATCATCTCGACTTCGGGCAGGATGTGCGTGGAGATCAGCACGGTGCGTTTCCCGCCGAGGTTTTTGATGAGTTCACGCACCTGCCGGATTTGGTTGGGGTCGAGGCCGATGGTGGGTTCGTCGAGGATGAGCAGCTCGGGGTCGTGGACGAGCGCATCGGCCAGTCCGACCCGTTGCCGGTAGCCTTTGGACAGGTCGCGGATCATCGTCCGCTCGCGATCCCGCAGGCTGCAGAGTTCGAGCACATCGCCGACTCGCTCGCGGACCTTCGAGGACGGCACTCCCTTGAGTTTCGCCCGGTAGCGCAGGTACTCGCCGACCCGCATGTCGGTGTAGAGCGGCGTATTCTCGGGCAGATAGCCGAGGCGCCGGCGGGCATCGAGGGACTGCGAAAAGACATCGTAGCCAGCGATCGACGCACGGCCGGAGGTGGCCGGCAGGTAGCCGGTGAGAATCTTCATCGTCGTGCTCTTGCCCGCGCCGTTCGGCCCGAGGAAACCGACGATTTCCCCTTTCGCGACCTCGAAGTTGAGGTTCTCGATCGCGGGGACGCCACCGTAGCGTTTGGTCAGGTTTTCGACTTTGATCATGGTTGAAAGGAGAGGGCGGTCGCGGGGTCGGGAGCGCACCCGAGGGGCCGGTCGATCCGGGCGGGTCGGCCGCGGGGAGTGTGCAAATAGCGTCCGGTCCGCAGATTGACAAGCGCCAGCCTCACCGCGCCGTGAGCGTCACCGTCTGGAGTTGCCGGATGGCCTGCCCGCGCACGCGGCGGATCACGCCGACGGTGAAATCGACCCGCGAACCAGCGCTCACCACCGCGAGCAATTCCTCGGTCTGCCGCGCACTCGTCACCGCATGGCGTCCGATCTGGTGGATCGCGTGTCCGCGTTGCATCCCTACCTCCGCCGCCGGCGAGCCAGCATCCACGTCGGCGATGAGCACGCCGACGCCCGGCTCGTAGCCGAAGGTCTCGCTCAGCTCCGGCGTGAGATCCTGGAGCTGGACGCCGAAATACTTGCGAGCGAGCGACGCCGCCACTTTCGGGGCGGTTTTCGCCTTCGCCGCGGTGCGCCGGAATTCGGCGACCTGCTGCCGCACGAGCGCGCCGGGGATCGCAAAGCCGAGGCCCTGCGTGGGCACACCCTGCGGGGTGAAGGCCATCTTCACCGAACTCACGCCGATGAGCTTGCCCGCGAGATCGACCAGCGGCCCGCCACTGTTGCCGGGATTGATCGCCGCATCGGTCTGAAGGAGATCTTTGAATTCCAGATCGTTCACCGCGACCGTGCGATCCTTCGCGCTCAGGATGCCGCGGCTCACGGAGCTGCCGTAGCCGAGCGGATTGCCGAGCACGAGCACGGTCTGGCCGAGGAGATTTGGCGACAGGTCGTCGAGGTCGATGAAAGGGAGCGGCTCCGGGCTTTCGATTTTGATCAAGGCGAGGTCGCTCTCCGCCGAGCCAGCGATGTAGCGCGCGTCGTAGGTCTTGCCGTCCGTGGTGGTCACCGAAATCTTCAGGTCTTCCGCGCGCTCGACGACGTGTTCATTGGTGACGATGTAGCCGCTGCGATCGACCACAAAGCCGGAGCCGAGGCTTTGCACCTTCTGCGCAAAGGTGCGCGGCCGGCGCATGGGGCCGCCGAAAAATTGATTGAAGAACTCGTCGTAGGGATCGCGCACGGTGCGCTTCAGCACGCGCTCGGTATTGATATTCACCACGGCAGGCATCGCTTTGGAAACAGCGAGGACTGCGGGCTCGCGGGCGGGTTCGCTCTGTGCCGGCGCAGGGCTGGAGAGGAAAATGAGGACAGCGGGAAGAAGGAGCAGCAGTCGGTGCATCGGGATGAACGGGATCGCTCCGACAACCGACGGCGCGCCCCGCTCAAAATTCAAGCCCGCGGCGAATATGCCGGAGCGCCGGCTGCTACGCCATTTCGTGGATCGTCCCGTTGAGCGCCTTGAGCGTCTGACTCACATTTTCCTCAATCGTAAAGCGCTGCGCCTTCTCAAAGAGCAGCGGCCGCGCCGCTGCCCGCTCGTGCGGATCGCTCCAACGCCGGAGCGCCGCCGCCAGTGCGGGCACGTCGTCCGGCCGATCCACGACGTCGCCCTCTACGCCAGGCTCGATGATTTCGGAAAAGCCATTGTAAGCCGACGTGATCACCGGCAGCCCTGCCGCAAGCGCCTCGAGACAGGCATTCGAGAAAGGATCGTAGAGCGTCGGCAGGATGAAGGCGTCCGCCGCCGCGAGGTAGCGCGGCAGGTCACGCACGCCGCCGAGGAAGATCGCGTTATTTGCCTCCGGGAGCGCGTCGGGGTTTCCACGCCCGGCTACGACGAGGACGGCATTCGGCAGACCCGCGACCTCCATCGCCTCCATCGCCCAACGCAAGCCCTTGCGTGTCCAGCCGGTCCCGGCAAAGAGGACCACGAAGGTGCTGGCTGGAACTCCGAGCGACTTCCGCGTCTCGGCGCGCAGTTCGGCCGTCGGAATCCCGAGCGCGCTCGCGGGCAGCCCATTGTGAACCACATGGATTTTCTCCGCCGGATATCCGTAGTTCGCGACGATCTCCTGTTTGACCATCTCCGAATTCGCGATCGTCACTTCCGCGCCGTCCTCTGCGAAGAGCTTTCGCTCCAGCCGGAGGGTGTCGCGATGTTTGCCATTCAGGCTGCGAAGGAAGGACTTCAGCCAGGGCTCGTAAGGCGCACGCCGCTCGAGCCACACCTTGTGAACGCCATCGCCGGCGCGGTAGCAATCGCAGGCATGCAGCCGCTCGAAGCTGAAAAGGACATGGCATTTCCCTCGCGCCCGCACGCGCCGCACGGAATCCGCAAACTTGCCGGGGTCCGTCGAACCGGAGAGCTGGTAGAGTTCATGCGGCCATGCGGATTTCGGCCAGTCGCGGGTGGTGAAGAGGGTGACTTCGTGCCCCTGGGCCGCGACCTCCTCCGCAAATCGCCGCAGGAAAGCCTCCGCCCCGCCACTTTCCGAATAGCCTCTGCGCACGAGTCCGAACTTCATCTTCAGTTTTCTCTGGTTGTCATCCTTTGCAATCGCCACCGGCCCTCGGCCGTGGAGGCGGTGAATCTGGCAGGTTCGGAGATTCTGTCTATCGGGTCTTATACTGACGGCGTGCTCGCCACCTTGATCGACGTCGCCTTTTGAATTCGCACGGTCCACCACGCGTGGCTTTTCCTTCCCTCCAAACCCGCCCTATGGTCGCGCCCATGTTTGACCGGACGGCCTGTCCCATCACCCACACTGCTGCGCTCGTCGAAAAGGCGAACGCCCCCTACGACGGCGGCCTGCTCGGGGAGTGGGCGACGAAGCGCGGGCAGAGCGCCCGGCTCGCGGGCCAGCGTTACGTGGTGATGCACAACGCGGAGATCGACTTCTATTTCCAGCGATCGGTCTTCGACCAGGCGGAGGAAATCGAGCGGCGGCGAGGCATCGCCGAACGGCGCCCGGAAGTCCGCGTATCCGGCCTCAGCGATCTCGCGCACAAGGCCGAAGATGCCATGCTCGTGCGGCTCCTCCAGCCGGAGGGCCGCCCGCGTGTCTTCGATTACGGCATGGGCGAGGGGCACTGGATCGTGATGGCGCGGGCCTACGGCGCCGAGGCTTGGGGGAGTGATGTCGATCCGCGCGCGGAGACGGTCGCCGCGGAATCCGGCGTCCGCTTTGTCGCCGATCCCGCGACGCTGGAGGACGGGTATTTCGATTTCATCAATGCGGATCAGGTCTTCGAGCATCTGCCCGATCCGCTCGGCGTCGTGCGCGTGCTCGCGGCAAAACTGCGGCCCCGCGGCTATCTCAAGATCAGCACGCCGGCAGATCTGAAGATCGAGGCGAAGCTCGAGCGGTTGCGCGGCGGGGGCTATGCGCTGGACGCATTCCAGCGCGAATTTCACGCCTTGAGCCCGCTCAGTCACATCAATCTTTTCACCGCCCGCTCGCTCCGCGCGCTCGCCACCGCCGCCGGACTGGAGAGCGTCCGCATCCCGCTGCGGACCTGCTATGCGCTCATGACCGGCTTCCACTCCGCGCGGCAGCTCAATCGCAACCTGTACAATCCCTTCAAACGCCACCGGGCGCTCGGCACCTGGCAGTTTTTCCGCAAACCGTGAACGCGCCGCCTCCCGGCGCCGCCCTGCCCCGGCGGCTGCTCTACGCGACTTCGGCGCGCATCGGCGGGAGCGG
>JBGSYE010000445.1:0-9903 GCA_041751075.1 Chthoniobacteraceae bacterium | reverse complement strand
GCCGAAAAGCGTGTGGCCTGACGGCACACTCGCTCTACTCAGCGCCGGCAAAAGGCGCGCTCGATCGCCGCACGCAATCCGGCTCCATTCACTGGCTTGGCCACCACGAGATCGAGGAATTCCGAGAGTTGCCCGCCGCTTTCATCGGAGGAGCCGAAGCCCGTGAGCATGATGACCTTGGTTCGCGGCTCCCAGCCCTTCACGGCCACCGCGAGCTGGTCGCCATTCATCCCGGGCATCGCCTTGTCGGTGATCACGAGGTCGAAGTGCGTGCGCTCGAAACGCTTCATCGCCTCGTAGCCATTCGTCGCCGTCTCCACCTTGTGCCAGTCGTGCCCCAGCAGGAGCGCGAGGAGTTCGCCCTGCTCGGCTTCATCGTCCACGACGAGGATCTGCAGCGGCTTCACCGGACGCGACTCGACCGGGGCGGCGGCGGGCGCGGGCCGGGTGTCGATCGGGAGGGTAAAGCGCACGGTGGTGCCGCGACCGCGATGGCTCTCGATCTCGACAGTGCCGCTGTGCCGCTCGATGACGCCATAGACCATCGCGAGCCCGAGCCCGGCATTGTGCTGGCCTTTGGTGGTGAAGAACGGCTCGAAGCAGCGGCGGCGCACCTCGTCGCCCATGCCGGCGCCGGTATCGGAGAGCGAGAGCTCGACCCGCCGGCTCCAGAGCTGGGTGCGGATGGAGATGCGCCCGCCCTGCGGCATCGCTTCGATGGCATTGAAAAGGAGCGCCGTGAGCATCTCGCGGAGCTCCACCAGATTTCCGGAGACCGGCGCGACTTCGACGAACTCGGTGACGATCTCGATCGGCGTGCCGCGCGCCCGCGACTCCGACTCCCAGCGCGGCCGGGTGAATTCGACCGCCTGTTCGACGAGCCTTTCCACGGAGATCGACTCGTGGGGAGCGCTCGCCGGGGGCGTGTGGTGAAAGTCGCGCAGTCGCTCGACGATCTCCGCCGCCTCCAGCGCCGAAGCCGAGATCCGGCTGGCGCTGGCGCTGAACATCCGGTCGATATTCCGATCGCGCGAGCGGAGCTGGAGGATCTCGGCGTGCCCGACGATCTGCGCGAGCGCATTGCCGAAGTCGTGCGCCATGCCGTGGACCAGCGCACCGAGGGTCCGCAACCGCTCCGTCTGCACGAGCTGCTGCTGGGTCGCGTGGAGCTGCCGCAGCGCCGCCTTGAGTTCATCGCGCGTCTTCCGCAGCTCGATTTCCGCTGCGCCCGACAGCAGGTCGGACCTGGAATCGTTGATCGCGGTGGCGGGAAGGGTATGCATGGAGCGGGGTCTCCCGCACTGCGGCAAGGCGCCGCTCGCAGTCGAAACCAGCACCGGAATCGCAGAAGACGTGCCACCCGCTCGGGCGGGAAATTCCAGGTGAGCTCCAAGGGCCAAGGGGGAAATAGAAAGCGCCGCGCCGGGAGATTCCGGCGCGGCGCTCTACAGATTCGATGGCCCGCTTACTTCAGCGCGGCCTGGTAATTGGTCTCGGCCTGAGCCCAGTTGATCACGTTCCAGATTGCCTTCAGGTAGTCCGGGCGGCGGTTCTGATAGTTCAGGTAGTAGGCGTGCTCCCACACGTCGATGCCGAGGACCGGCTTGCCTTCGATGCCGGCGATGGCTTTGCCCATGAGGGGGCTGTCCTGATTCGCGGTCGAGCCGATCTCGAGCTTGCCGCCGCTCACGTAGAGCCACGCCCATCCGGAGCCGAAACGACCGGCGCCTGCCGCATTGAGCTTTTCCTTCAACTGCTCGACATCGCCGAACGCAGACGCGATCGCAGTGGCGAGCTGCCCCACCGGCTTCCCATCGCCTCCGGCTTTCAGCAGCGGCCAGAAGAAGCTGTGATTCACATGTCCGCCGCCATTGTTGCGCACGGCAGTGCGGATTGCCTCGGGCACGCTGGCGAGATCCTTGATCAGATCCTCGGCGCTCTTGCCAGCGAGGTCCGGCGCGCTTTCCAACGCCTTGTTCAGATTGGTCACATACGCGGCGTGATGTTTGCCGTGGTGGATTTCCATCGTCTTCGCGTCGATGTGCGGTTCGAGAGCGTTGGTTGCGTACGGGAGAGCGGGTAGTTCGTGGGCCATGGTGCGTTGGTGGTTTGTGGCGCCGCGATATGCGACGGCGTGTTGGTTTACGCAGCGAGGATGGAAAGTGGACGTAGAAATTGCAAGGGCGGCGCCATCCGAATGGACGAATGACGAATGAAACGGGCATTCGTCATTCGTCATTCCCATACTCCCGCTTCACCCACTCGATCGCACCTTCCCGATCGCGCAGTACCCCCTCGAGCTGCCGCGCCTCCACCGCTTCCAGGATTTCCTTGAACCGCGGACCCGCCGGAATCCCGAGCGCGAGCAGATCGCGCCCTGTGATGAGCGGCGGCGGGATGAGCGGCTCCGCGGCGAACTCCTGCTGCTTCGCCTGGAGGAAGTCGTAGTTGTCGAGCGCCCCGTGGCTGCTCGTGCAGTCCACACGATGAAGCTCCATCTCATCGGCAAAATGCGGGCGCGCCATGAAACGCTTGAGCTTCGCGACGCGCATCTGCTGCACGTCCTTGAAGGTCATGTGCTGCGCCACGACCTCGACCGCGGCGTCGATCTCCCGGCGGGAAAAGCGCAGCCGCACCATGATCTCCTCCGTCATCGTTGCGCCGAGCTTGTCGTGCCCGCTGAAGCGGATGCGGCCGTCAGGATCGACGGCAAAGGTGGCCGGCTTGCCGATGTCGTGGAGCAGCACGGAGAAGACCAGCGGCACCGAGACCTCCGCCGGCAGCATCGAGAGCATGATCCGGGTGTGGATGAAGACGTCGCCCTCCGGATGAAACTGCGGCGGCTGCTCGCAGCCCTTGAGCGCCTCCATCTCGGGGATGATCTCGCGCAGCAGCCCGCTCTCATCGAGCAGATCGAACCCGCGCACCCGCCGCGGATGGAGGAGGATCTTCACCAGCTCGTCGCGGATGCGCTCGGCACTCACGTCGTGAATGGCAGGCGAGGTTTCGCGCACCGCCCCCCAGGTCGGCGGATCGAGATCGAATCCGAGCACCGTGGCAAACCGCACCGCGCGCAGCATCCGCAGCCGATCCTCGGCAAAACGCGCCACGGGATCGCCGATGGCGCGGATCAATCGCGCGGCGAGATCCCGCTGGCCATCCACGTAGTCGATGACCTGCTCGCGCACGGGATCGAAGAACATGCCATTGATCGTAAAGTCGCGGCGTTGGGCATCCTGCTCCGGCGTGGCAAAATTCACGCTCTGGGGGTGGCGCCCATCGAGGTAGAGCCCGTCGGCGCGGAAGGAGGCGACCTGGAATTCCGCCCCGCCTTCCAGCACACAGATCACGCCAAACTGCGCGCCCACCGCCACCGTGCGCCGGAAAAGCTCCTGCACCCGCTCGGGCCGCGCATCGGTGGCGATGTCGTAGTCATGCGGCGGCACCCCCATGAGCCGGTCTCTCACACAGCCGCCGGCAAAAAGCGCGACGTGCCCAGCATCCTGCAAACGCTGGACGATGGCACGGGCGGAACTCTCGAGTGCGTCAGGCATGATGGAATACTGCGGTGGTGACGAGTCGATGGGGGATGGCATCATTCATCTTTTCACCACTGCAAAAAAAGGGGCGGCTCCACTTCACAGCGGAGCCGCCCGAAATTGAAGTCCGGTGTTTAGCGGAGAGCCGGCGCCTTGCCGTCGGCAGCCGGCGCATCGGGGGCCGGCGCGTCAGTTTTCGGCGCATCGCCCTTCGGGGCCTCGGCCCCGGGCTGGCCAGCGCGCTTGATGCCCCACTTGTCCACGATCTCCTTGGCGTCCTTGTCGTCCTTGGCGAGGTCGATCAGGTCGCTGAACAAATTGGTGTATTGCGCCTGGATCTGCTGCGCCTGCCGCACCACGTCATCATTCTTCACGATGAGGGCCGCAAATTCGCGTTTGCCGGAGGAGAGAGCCTCCCGCTGGCGGTCGAGATTGCCCTGCTGCCAGCGCATGATCTCGGCCTGCTTGCCGGCGCTGCGGAGATCGGCGAAGAACCCGATCGCCAGCGCGAGCGCGATCAGCGCGATCGGGAGGTGGAGGCTCCCGAGGAAGGAAGGCGACTCAGGTTCGCCGGAAAATTCGGTGTCGTTCATAGGGAAAGAATCAGTTCGGGGTCGTCGGAGCGGGGGACTGCGAGGGCACGACCGGAGCCGAGTTCGCCTTAGGCTGCTCCTCGAGCAGCTTCTTGATCTGCTCCTTGTCCGAGTCCGTGATCTGCACGTTGTACTTCGCGAGGAGGGCGAAGATCTTCGCATTGCTGCTGCGCATGCCGACGATCTTGAGGCTGCCGATGACCTGCGGGCCCAGCTGCTGCGAGAGCTGCGTGGCCGTATTCACCTGCTGCTGCATCGCCTGGAGCTGCTGCTTCTGGAGCTCGACCTCCTGCTGCTGCGTCTGGATGTCCTGGGTGCTCTTTTGCATCTCGGTCTGGAGCGTGAGATTCGAGCCGGAGCGGAAGAAGACGATCAGACTCAGGATCGCCATCAAGGCGGCGGTAGCGGTGGAAGCGATGGCTGGTGGACTCATTGGGGCGGTTGTTCTCGATTAAGGTGCGGCGGGCGTCAAGGCCCAACCGTAGCCATGTGGAAGTTCCAGGTTCCGAAGTTCCAAGTTCCAATTGAATACCAAGAGTCAGGATCCAAGATTCACGAATCGCGCCTCAGCAGCTCGGTCACCCCTTGAAATTTCCTCCCGTGGATCCTGAGATTTAATTGGAATTTGTGATCTTGGAACCTGGAATTTCCTCCGTCACCCTACTCGCCCGCGGGCGGCGCCGTGGAGTCTCGCGCCTTTAGCTCCACCCCGAGCACGATCCTGCCCGGCTCATCCGGGAGCGGCTCACGCACCAGCCGATCGATCTCCCCCACGGCGGCGGCGCCGAGTTCCTCGACCGGGATGCGAATGCTGCTCAGCGGACGATGCAGAAAGCGCGCACACGGATCGTCGCCGCACCCGATCACGCTCAATTTGCGCGGCGTCTCGATGCCGAGACTCGCGGCCATGCCCAGCACCGCCGCCGCGGCGCCGTCGCTCATGCAGAAGACCGCCGTCGGCGCAGGCTTGCGGGTCAGCATCTCACGCAGCGCGGCCGGTTCCGCCTCGGGCGCGAGGCTGCCGTACACGATGTTGTGCGCTTCGAGCGGGATGCGCAGCTCTTCACAGGCGAGCCGCACCCCGCGGTTCAGTTCCAGGATCGGCCAGTCGCTCGTGCCAAACGGCCCCGAGACGATGGCGATCTGCCGGTGGCGGAGCTGCACGAGATGCTCGATGGCCAGCCGCGCCGCTCGCGCGTAATCCGGCACGATACTGACGACCCCATGCGTCGGCGCATCGTAGCCGACGCTGACCACGGGAAATCCCCGCTTGGCGAGCGTCTGGAGCAGCGAACTGTTCGGGTTCCCGTGGCACATGAATTTCGACACCACCCCGGACCGCACCGGATGCGGCAGGGCCTCCATGTCCGCGAGATAGTCGCGCCCTTCCTCATAGGTGCCGATAGTCAGCGGGTGCGAAGGATCGGGCACCGCACCGAAGGCGCCGCCGATCAGCCGCGTGCAACCGGGGTTCGCGATCCCCAGCGCGAGCTGATCCGACAGGAGCAGGCAATAGTCGCCGAACTCGGGATACATGCGGACCACGGCTCGCAGGTCGTTCGGAATGTAACCCATGTCGCGGCAGACCTTGAAAACGCGCTCCCGAGTCTTTTCGCTCACACGGATGCCGTAGTCCCGGTCGTTCAGGAGCGAAGAGATGGCCCCTTGCGACACACCGGCCTCCTTGGCGATCTGCGCCATGGTGATGTTTTTCTGCAAATCGCCGACTTTCTTCGGCCCCTTGCCCTCCCCGGTCGCGCCAGAACCCTGTTCCGGCGGCACTGCCTCGTTGGGCGATTTCATGGTTCGGATTGAGTAGATTCCACTGCGGCTTTCACAAGCGGAAAATCCAACTCGCTATAAAAAAATTAGAGCGTGCCAGCCCTGCCTTGTGCTGAGTGCAATGAGGCGGATTTTCTGGAATAATAACCTGCCAACTCCGCATATCGGTCAGCGTCACTCCTGCGCCCGCCTACTCCTGCGGCAAGACGCGTTTCACCAGCCGACCGATCGCTTCGCCCGCAAATTTGCTTTGCGGATAAAGTTTTTCCGCCTTGAGATACCACGCGAGGCTCGAGCCGACCTGATCCTGCTTCTCCAGCTCCTGCGCCGTGCGCACCGTGCGCACGAAATCCGCGGCCTGCGTGGTGAGGCTGGCTCGCTGTTGATTGAGCCGCGTATCGTCGGGAAAGTTCGCAAAGGCCGTCTCGACGCTTTCCCAGGCGCCCGCGAAATTGTTTTGCCGCGCCATCTCATCCGCGCGGAGCAGCGCGGTCTCGATGGACTTCATGTGCTCGAGCACTTCCTGGAGCTGCTTCTGCCGGTCGGGATACGTCGCGAGCGCCGCGATGAAGCGCCCGCTATCAGTGTATATCTGGCGGTAGTTTTTCTGCCCGAGCAGTTGGTCGAAATCGATGACCGCCTTTTGCTGCACATCGCCCTGCGCGAAGATGAGCTTCGAGACTTCAGCCAGCTCGGGATTGCGCGGCCACACTTCCGTCGCCGCGGTGAGCGCGGCCTCGAGCGCGGGGCGGTCGCCGGCGATGGCCGCGTTGCGGGCCTTGGCGATCTGAAAGGAAGCAAGCTGCCGCGAGGTCTCGATGGCCGCGGTCGGCTTCGAGCTGTCGAAGTCCTTCGCGATCGCCGCGAGTTCCTTCACCAGCGATTCGGCCAGCGTGTAATCCTTCACGTCGAGCGCGCTCAGGAGCTGGAAGCTCTTGTGCGAAAAATCCACCACGCGCCGTTTCTTCTCGCGCGGCAGGGTCCGCACCTCCGGCATGTATTCGCCGATCGTGAAGGCCTCGGCGAGCCGCTTGGTGGCGCTGTCGAGTTCGCTTTTCTCGAGGAGGAATTCAAACGCCCGAATCCCTTCGCGCACGTCGCGCACCGCTTCATTGGCCAGCGAATCGAGCACGCTCACGGTCGGCGGCTGGCCGCTGCTTTTCGCGAAAAGCTCCGTGGCATCCTTGCCGAGATTCAGCTTCGAATCCCCATCGGTGAAAAGCGCGCGATAGAAGCGCGTCGCCATGAGCACATGCTGGTAGCGCCGTTGCAGGAAGAACTGCACCATGAGTGCCTGGAATTCGACCTTCGCCTGAATCTCGCTCAGCGCGCGCTTCGCTTCGTTCGCTTTGATCGCCGCCTCCAGTTCGGCGAGTTCCACCGCCGCGCGGCCCTGCTGCGCCGCGGACTTCACGACTTCCGTGGTCACGTCGGTCCCGGTCGCCGTCTTCTGCGTGTTGCTCGTGGTCTTGGTGGACTCGAGCGAACCGCCGGTATTGGAAGTCGCGAGCTTGAAGTAAGCACTGTGCCGCGCGTGGCGCAGCGCTTCATTGGCCGTGGTCAGCCGGCTCTGCTGCCGCTGCGCCAGCCAGACCGTATAGACCGCATCCGCGAGCGAGGCGCAGAGCCGCGCGTCGCCGTCATAGTTCGAGGCCTGGAAGAGCAGGCCGAAGGCGTAATCGACGTTCGCCTTGTTCGCGTGTCCCGGCGCCAGCCGCACGAGCACTTCCGAGATCAACGCCTGATAGCGGCGATCGGTCGCCGACGTTTCCTCCGGCGCATTGAGATACTTCTCGAACCGCGCCTGGAAGAGCCGGTTGTTGTTCACATTCCAGTTCCGGCCGTCCCAAGTGAGAATCTCCGAGCCGGGATCGAATGCCGGCACATCGCGCCCGAGGAAACTGCCCGGCTGCGCCTTGGCCGGCGCGGGTGCTGGTGGAGGGGGGGCGTCGGGCACCTGACCGAGGGCCGCGGAAACGAACGTCCAACATCCAATGACCGCCTGGCTGCACGCCCGCACCATTGGATGTCGGATGTTGGATGTTGGATGTTGGATGTTCCTCATGGCTCAGGCCTTCTTCACATCCTGCGCCCGCAAGATCCCCTTCTCACCGACTTCGATTTTAAAGAGAAACCGCTGCCCGCGCTCGATATTCACGCTGCCGAAGCTCGCCGGCACCAGGATCGCCACCACTTCCCCACCCGGCGCATCCACCGCAAAGAGCCGGCCCGCAGTCGGCGACCACTCGAGTTGTTTGAGCACCGTGCCATCGACCTTGTACACATTGCCGCGCAGGCTGTTCGCGTTCTCGAGGTAATCCTTCACCGGCAGCGAGGAGACCGTGCGATAGGGATCGCCGACGCGCCCAAACAGAAAATACCCGCCCCCGATCGCCGCCAGCAATGCCACCGCTGCGGCGAGCAGCCAGGCAGGATGAAAGGAGGAACTGGCGCGACGAGCCATGCCGGAGAGTGAAGGCGATTCCGGGAATCGGGAAAGGGGAAAGTGGGCAGGAGTTCAGGATGGAGCGGTCAATTGGGGGTCATTGCTGCGCGAGCGCTTCAAATGAACGCTGTCATTCTGAGCCGAAGCGGAGCGACGCGAAGAATGACCGCGCTTTTGGAAAGCTCCCGCAGGATCGTCCGCGCACCACCGACTGCCGGCTTCTGCTCGCTCACTTGATCGTCCCAAAGTGTGGACGGAACGGCCAGTACACGAACACCCCGCGCCCCACGATATTCCGCTGCGGCACCGGCCCCCAGTCGCGGCTGTCCGAGCTGTGGTAGCTATTATCCCCGAGCGCGAAGTATGTCTCCGGCGGCACCGTGAAGCTCTGGTCCGGCGAGCGCAGGATCGGCATCAGGAAGCTCGTGAATCCATTGGCGTAGCCGCCGTACTCGTTCTGCTCCGACATTACCCGCGCGAACGACTCCCCCGGCGCCGGTTTGCCGTCGATCAAGAGCCGCGGCGGATCGATGCGTATCTCATCCCCCGGCACCCCCGCGAGTCGCTTGATGTAAAATTGCGAGGGCGACATCGGGTTGTTCCGGTTCTCCAGCGTCTCGATGCCCGCCGTATTGAAGACGAAGACTTCCTCGCGGCGCGGCTTGCGGAAGTGATACGTCATCTTATCGACGAAGACATGATCGCCCGTCTCATGGTAGCCGCGCGCGATCGGCTCGCCCGCGAGCAGCCGCCGCCCGGGCCGGATGGAAAAATGGTCGCGCGCCGTCGCCACCGGCATATGCACGAGGTACTCGTTCCGATTCGTCCGCACCCTCGTGTAGCTGAAGAGGACGAAGCGTTTCGCTTCCTGCACGGACTCGATCATTTCGTCCGCCTTCGCCGCCACATCCACCCACGTCCGCCCGCGCCAGATCGTGTCCCAGACTCGCACCAGGGGATTCGGCGGCGGCGTCTGGAGCGGATGGCCGATGATGCCATTGAGCGTCGGAAACATCGACCCCGTCGGGATGGTGAAGGGCTGGATGAAATACGTGCGCACCCCGAGCGCGACGACGATGGCCACGAGGAAGACCTCCACATTCTCCCGCCACCCGGCGTTGTTCACCGGCGGCAGATTCACCTGGCAGAGCGCATCGAGATCGCGCGCCGTGGTCTCGACCTGCGCGCGGTTCCGCGCCTTCGTCGCGCTCTCCAGCTTCTCAATCGCCGTCTCAAAGGTGCTCCCCTGCTCCGCGCTCCAGACGTCGCACTTGTAGGCGAGTACCTTGCGCGCGTCCTTGGCAAATTGTCGGCCGTGCTTGAGGTAGCGGGGAGTGAGGAAAAACATGAGCCGCGCCTTTTAGACGGCACACCGGGGTGGAGCAAGGGGGATCGCCTCCGTTGTGGTGGTGCATTCAAAGGCGGACGATTTGCGTGCGATCAAAGGCGGACAGGGGATTTTGGGGCTGGGAGGTGGAGGAGGGGGATGGGGAGATGACCGTGTTTGGGCGGATGGAGGAGGACGGAGATGTCGCCGTTTGGA
>JBGSYE010000444.1:0-1975 GCA_041751075.1 Chthoniobacteraceae bacterium | reverse complement strand
CTTCCGCCACACGCTGGGGCAGTCGCTGGAGTTTTTCAACAAGTCGAAGGCCGGCGATCTCGTGCAGACGGTCTTCAATCAGACCCGCTCGGCGCAGCAGGCGCTGACCACGATCGCGGGCGACATCGTGAAGCAGCCCATCTCGATCGCCACGGGCCTCGCCGCACTCTTCATCGTGGACTGGCGCTTCACGCTCACGTCGTTCCTCATCTTCCCGCTCTGCCTCGTGCCGGTGGCCGTCGTGAGCCGGCGGGTGCGCAAGGCCGGGCAGCGCGAAGAGCAGGAAGCCGGGAAGCTCATGGTGGTGATGCAGGAGGCCTTTGCCGGGATACGGGTGGTGAAGACGCACGCCCGCGAGGACTACGAGTCGGTGCGCTTCGAGGCGGCGAGCGAAAAGATCATGCAATTCATCATGCGCTGGCGGAAGGCGCTCGAACTGGCGTCGCCGCTCGTCGAGACGGTCGCCTCGCTCGGGGTCGCGCTCGCGCTCGCGTGGACGTGGTACTACGGGCTGGGCTTCGCCAAATTCGTCGCGCTCAACGGCGGCATGGTGATGCTTTACCCGGCCTTCAAATCGCTGAGTCGCATTCACCTCACGATGCAGCGCTGCCTGGCCTCGACGACGGCGATCTTCGAGCTGCTCGACCGCGAGCCCGCGATTCAGGATGCGCCCGACGCGCGACCGCTGCCGCAGATCTGCGGCGAGGTCGATTTTCAGGGCGTCACCTTTGCCTACGGCGCGGACATGCCAGCGGTGCGCGGAATCGATCTCACCATTCCCGCCGGCACCACCTGTGCGCTGGTGGGCGCGAGCGGCGCTGGGAAAAGCACACTGCTCGCCTTGCTCCAGCGCCTCTACGAACCGCAGCAGGGGCGCGTGCTCATCGATGGCCACGACATCCGCATGGTGACGCAGGCTTCGCTGCGCGAAAACATCGCCACCGTCAGCCAGGACATCTTTCTCTTCCACGACACCATCGCGAACAACATCCGCTACGGACGCCTCGACGCGACGCAGGCCGAGATCGAAGCCGCGGCGCGACAGGCCCACGCGCACGACTTCATCCTCGCCCAGCCGCAGGGCTACGAGACGGTGATCGGCGACAAAGGCGGGACGCTGAGCGGCGGCCAGCAGCAGCGCCTCTCGATCGCGCGCGCGCTGCTCAAGAATGCGCCGATCCTCCTCCTCGATGAAGCCACGAGCGCGCTGGACTCGGAGGCCGAGCAGCACATCCAAGCCGCGCTCGAAGCGCTCTCCGCGGGCCGTACCGTCATCGCCATCGCCCACCGGCTCTCGACGATCCTGCACGCGAATCGAATCGTGGTCATGGAAGGCGGGGTCATCAAGGAGTCCGGCACGCATCGCGAGCTGCTCGCGAAGAGCCCATACTATCGGAAACTGTGCGACCTCCAGTTTCACCGGCACGATGAGGAAGAAGTGCCGGTCGCGGAAATCACCGTTCCGTGAAAAGCTCGAAACTCGAAACAAACCTTGTGTGAAACGATGAAACCTCGCGAAACCAACGCCGCGCTCGCACCGGTCGTTTCCCCCATCTCAAACCGTCGGGATTTGTTTCGAGTTTCGAGTTTCGAGCTTCGAGCTTTCCTCCTCCTTTTCGTCCTCTCCTGCGCGGCGATCGCTGAAGACACGATCAAGTCCAAAGTCGTCGATGCCGAGAATCACACCGTGACCGAGACGATCGCGGACACGAAGGGGAGGATCCTCAAAAAGACGCGCTTCTTTTTCGACGCAAACAACTGGTCGAAGGGCGCGATCCATTTCACGACCAAGGACGAGGTAAAGTACAAGGAAGTCTTCAAACGCGATGCCACCGGACGCCTGCTCGAGACGCGGCTCTTCGACAAGGATGACAAGTCGCTCGGCAAGCGCGTCTGCCAGTCCGACGGCAACGGCAAGCTCCTGCGAATCGACGACTACGACGCGAGCGGGCGCCAGATCGCGCCGGCCCGCCGC
>JBGSYE010000443.1:0-6389 GCA_041751075.1 Chthoniobacteraceae bacterium | reverse complement strand
CTTTTCCCCACGCCCCGCCGGCCCCCAACGCGCGGCGGCAAACCCGGCGATGCTCCCCAGGCCCATGGCCCCGGCCACGCGCAGTGTTTCAATCCATTTCATCGCGGAAGTCCGGTTGAGGAAGATGCTGTCGCGCATCTCATCGCCACTCCAGCGCTCCCCATCCATTGACATACACGACGCTGCGCCGGCCATCGCTCGTGGTGAAAAGACCGCGCACGAGCATTTGAGAAGGCTCATCGGAATCCACGCCGCCCAGCAGCTCGTAGCAGAAGTCTTTGAGCGTGGGAGCGAGCGGGCTGCCAAACAGGCTCGTGTCGATGACGTAATCCGGAACGAGTTCGTTCACATCGGTGGAAAATCTCCCGCCATGGTCCTGCGCAAACAGTCTGCAAGCGAGGCCGAGCTGTTTTGCATTGGCGAGGCAGCGCAGCGCCCTGGCCTCCTCGGCCGCGGTAGGCGCGACCGTCCGCACGCGGAGCAGGAAGCCTTGGGAAAAGCTACGCACATCGTCGGACCTGGCCTCGGTGGCGTTGACCTTGGGTTTGCCGAAAAACACGAAGTCGCCCGCACCGATCTTTTCTGGAAGCGAAATCCCGAGCGTTTGATCGAAGACCGCAACCTGGCTCGCGGTCGTCATCGTGACGCCTCCTCCGTAGGCCACGACGAGTTTGTATTTCCCGTCTTGCACACCCAGGAGGACGCTCAGGCCGGATTCCGGTTTTTTCGACCAGGCCGGCATCCCTTCGATCAAACGCTCGCCCACCGCGCCATCGACAATGTGAAAAATCTCCGCGGTGAACGCCTCGGGCGGCAGATCGATTTTGGTCGTCCACCAGGAGACGCCGAAATAGCGGGCGAGTTCATCGGCGGTGATGGCTCGTGCGCCGTGGACCAGGAGCGTGGCGGCGCTGAGGACGGTGAGAAAAATGCGGGTGATGCTCATGAGATTTAAATGGGTGGTTGCGGCGCGGCTGATGGAGAACGGAGGCTTCGAAGCCTACTCAAAAGACCTCAAATTGAACCGCGGATTGCACGGATTCACGGGGACTAGGATTCTGAAAGTCCGCGTCCATCCGCGCAATCCGCGGTTTTTTTCCTCTCCTTCGCAGCTCACTGCGCACTCGCTGAGCGTATGGCTCTCGGAAGCTGCCCGAGGGTTCCCTCGTTGAGTTCGCCGGCCTACGAGATCGTCAGCTCTCTGGTGATGGCGAAGCGTTCGATGCGCTTGCGCAAGGTCGAGCGGGTGATGCCGAGGAGCTTGGCGGCGCGCACCTGGTTGCCCTGCGTGACCTTCAGCGCGTGGAGCGTGAACTCCCGCTCCAGCCATGGCAGCAGTTGCACCTCGGGATCGGCGGTGGCGACTTTGAGGAGATGCTCGATCGCCGTCTCCGTGGTCAACGGGGCGACGGACATGGACGCGCCGGGCGTCTGCTCGACCGCCTCCTCGATGGGGGCCTGGCCGAGCGGGATGTCCTTTGGCAGCAGGATGCCGGAAGTGGCCAGGACGCAGGCGCGCTGGATGGTGTTTTCGAGTTCGCGCACATTGCCGGGCCAGGGGTAGGTCTCGAGTACGCGCACGCCATCCTCGCTCAGTTTCGGCTGCGGCAGCCGCTTTTGCAGCGCGACCTTTTGGAGAAAGTATTCGGCCAGGATGCGGATGTCCTCGACGCGCTGGCGGAGCGGCGGGAGCTGCACGCGCACGACATTCAGCCGGTAGAAGAGATCTTCGCGGAAGCTGCGATTGGCGACTTCCTGTTCGAGATTCTTATTTGTCGCCGCGACGATGCGCACGTCGGACTTCAGGTTGTCATTGCCGCCGACGCGGGAGAATTGCCCGTCCTGCAGGACGCGCAGAATTTTCCCCTGGAGGCTCAGCGGCATGTCCCCGATCTCGTCGAGAAAGAGCGTGCCGCCGTTGCTTTGCTCGAAGCGACCGATGCGCTGCCCGGTGGCGCCGGTGAAGGAACCCTTCTCGTGGCCGAAGAGTTCGCTCTCCAGGAGCTGCTCAGGGATCGCCGCGCAATTGATCGCGACGAAACTTTTCGCGCTGCGCTGGCTGTAGTGATGGATCGCGCGGGCCACGAGCTCTTTGCCAGTGCCGCTCTCGCCCGTGATCATCACCGGCGCATCGCTGTGCGCGACGCGGCCGATCATCTTGAAGACCTGCTGCATCGCGGGCGACTTGCCGACGATGGAATCCTGATGCTCCTCGACCGTGAGCTGGGCCTTCACGGCGGTCGCGGCCTTCATCTCGGCGCGCGCCTTGAGCGCCGCGTCCACGACGATCTTCAAATTGAAGGGCAGCGCTTCCTTTCGCACGAAGTCGAAAGCGCCGAGCTTCATCGACTCGATGACCACCTGGGTGGAGCCAAACTGGCTGGTCAGCACGACGAAGGCGCCGGGATCGCGCTGGCGCACTTTGATGAGCAGATCCATCCCGCCGAAGGGCGCGAGGTGCGTCTCGGTGATGAGCAGGTCGGGCTCTTCGCGATTGAAAATCTTCAGCGCCTCATCGGATTTCGTGGCGGTGAGTACGCGCGTGTTCGGCGTCTTGAGCTGATTTGCGGCCCACTCGAGGAAGTCGGTCTCGGGATCGACGATGAGGATGGTTTGGGTGGCTTCCATTTAGGCCAGAAGGGACGACGGCGATTGAAAACATCCAACATTCAACATTCAACATCCAACATCCAATGGGCCTGGCGGACATTCGGGGGGTCCGTTGGATGTTGAATGTTGGATGTTGAATGTTGGATGTTTCTTGGCCATCTCGGTCATCACAGCCCTCCGAACCGGCGCTCACGTTTCTGAAATTCCGCGATCGCTTCGCGCAGCTCGCCCTTGCCAAAGTCGGGCCAGAGCTTGGGGGTAACGTGGATCTCGGTGTAGCTGAGCTGCCAGAGGAGGAAATTCGACAGCCGCAACTCGCCAGAGGTGCGGATGAGCAGATCGGGATCGGGGATGCCTCGCGTGTAGAGATGATCCGCGATGATCGTGGCGTCGATCGAGTCGAGGTCGAGATTTCCGACGGCGGCTTCGTGGCAGAGTGCTTTCACCGCATCCACGATCTCGGTGCGGCCGCTGTAATTCAACGCGAGGATCAGGGTCGTGGCGGTGTTCTCGGAAGTGCGCTCAATGGCCTCGCGCAACGCGGCCTGGCAGCTCGCGGGCAGTTCGTGCAGCCGACCGATGGCCCGGAGCCGCACGTTGTTCTTCATCAGGGTGGGCATCTCCTGCGCGATGAAATGATCGAGCAGCAGCCAGAGCGCATTCACTTCGGTCTCGGGCCGCCGCCAATTCTCCGTCGAGAAAGCATAGACCGTGAGGTATTCGATCCCGATCTCGACGCAGGCTTCAGTCACGGCACGCACGGATTCCGCGCCCTGCTCGTGGCCCTTGATCCGCGGCAGCCCGCGCTCTTTCGCCCAGCGCCCATTGCCGTCCATGATGATGGCGATGTGGCGGGGGAGGGTCATGGGGAGGAAAAAACATCCAACATCCAACATCCAACATCCAACATCCAATGGACCTGGCGGACGTCCGCGGGCTCCATTGAATGTTGGATGTTGAATGTTGGATGTTGGTTGTTCATCGCAGCACGATCGTCTGCTCCCGATTCGGCCCCACGCTGACGATGCGCAGTTTTGCTCCGCTGAGTTCGGCGAGTTTCCGCGCGTAGGCCTGCGCTTTCTTCGGGAGATCCGCAAAGGACTTCGCTTCGTGTGTGGGCTGCTGCCAGCCGGGGAATTCCTCGTAGATCGGCACACAGTCCGCGAGCTGCGCATTGTCGCTCGGCGGCACCTGGAGGGTCTTGCGCCCGAGCTTGTAGGCGACGGCGACGCGGATGCTTTCGAGCGTGTCGAGGCCGTCGAGATTCGTGATCGCGATCTGATCGATGCCATTGATCATCCCGGCGTAGCGCGTGGCCGCGGCATCGAACCATCCGCAGCGCCGCGCCCGCCCAGTGGTCGCTCCGAACTCGCGGCCCATGCCATGCAGGAAATCGGAGAACGCCGCATTCTCGGTCGGGAAGGGGCCTTCGCCAACGCGCGTGGTGTAGGCTTTCATCACGCCGAGCACGCTATCCATGCGATGCGGCGGCACGCCCGATCCGGTGCAGGCGCCGCCGGCGGTGGTATTAGAGGAAGTGACGTAGGGATATGTGCCGTGGTCGATGTCGAGATAGGTGCCCTGCGCGCCTTCAAAGAGGATTTCCTTCCCAGCCTTCAGCGCCTCGTGGAGATAGACGACGGTATTGCCGACGAAAGGTGAGAGCTGCGCCGCGGCGGCCTGGTAGTCGGCGAGCACGCGCTTGTACTTCAGCGGCTCGGCGCCAAAGGCTTTCAGGACCGCGTTGTTCTCCTTCACCCGCACCGCGAGCTTTTCCGCGAAGACCGCAGGCTGCACGAGATCGCCCATGCGGATGCCGACGCGCGCGGCCTTGTCGCCATACGCCGGACCGATCCCGCGCTTGGTCGTCCCGATCTTGCCCTTGCCCTTCGAGGCTTCGCGCTGCTCGTCGAGCAGGCGGTGATACGGCAGCACGAGATGCGCGCGGTCACTGATCAGCAGATTTTTCGGCGTCACCTTCACCTTCTTCCCACGCAATCCCGCGATTTCCGCGGCGACCGCCACCGGATCGATGACCACGCCATTCCCGATCACGCACATTTTCCCCGCCCGCAGGATCCCGCTCGGGATGAGATGGAGCACGTACTTCACTCCGCCCGCATAGACCGTGTGCCCGGCGTTGTTGCCGCCTTGCGAACGCACCACGAGATCCGCCGCCTCGGTGAGAAAGTCGATGATCTTGCCTTTGCCTTCGTCGCCCCATTGAGCGCCGACGAGGATGGTATTGGCCATGAAAGTGCGAAGTAATGGTTGGTGTTCAGCGAAACGCCCGAGAGCCCTAGCGGCACCCGAGCGCGAGGGTCGAGACTAACGGCGGAGTGGGGGTGCGCAAGCGTGGATGCGGAGGATGCCACGGCGCGGATTGCATTGTACAACCGCGCCGCTAGATTCTGCGGGCCATGAGCATGACCTTCGACATCCCCGCTGACGTGCAAGCCGGAGTGGCGGGCATCTCCGATCTCGATCTCCGGGTGGCGCTCTATCTCCGACACGAAGCACAGATGGAGGCAGTGCGCCGCCAGCGGTACAGCCCGCAGGCGCGGGAAATCGTGGCCGAAGCGGTGCGCCAGGCGGAGGCGGACAAAGCCGCCGGGTTCAACTGGGACGACTCCTTTGCCCAGCTTCGCCAGGCGCAGCAGGACATCACTGCCCGGTTGTAGATGCCCGGCTCCCATCGTGCGTTGCTCGACACAAACGTCGTCCTCGCGGCCCGGTTCAGCCCTCACGCGACAAGTCCCACGGTGGAGATTCTCGATCGCTGGCAGCAGCGCGAGTTCCGCTTCCTCTACAGTCTCGACACGCTCTCCGAATATGCGGAGAAGCTGCTCGCCCATGGCATCCCGGAATCCGAGGTCGGAGCCTTCCTTCGCCTCGTCGCCCGGCATGGTGAGATTGTGCCCATCGTCTTCTTTCACTTCCGCCACTACCCGGTGGACTCCGACGACGTGATGTTTCTCCTCTGCGCCATCAATGGCCGCAGCACCCACCTCGTCAGCTACGACCCGCATCTCCTGTCGCTCCGGCCCTACTATGCGGGCGAGGTCACGATTTGCGCCGGTCGAATTTTTGAACGATTGCCGGAGAGCGCATCCCAGCGCTCCCTGAGCCGGCGATGGGAATGTCGCCGCTTGGCTACGGCTTGATGATCTCCACCTGGTAAAACTTCGCCGCGCCGGTCGCGCTCAGGTCGGTGATGGTCCGCTCCTGGCCGGCGTCGCTCGGGGCGCTGCCGGTGATGGCCGTCCAGCCGCCGATGGTGAGCAGGCTGGCCTTGGCCTTTACGGTGTAAGTGCGGTCGGTGAAGCGCGGGCTGAAGATCACGCGCTTCTGGCCGGGCTGGGCGGGGACTGCTTCGAGGCGCAGGCGGAAGACGGAGTTCGCGTCGGTGGGGATGAGGCCGGCGGTGTATTCAAAGGCGTTGCTCTGTCCGTCGCGATCGAAGTCCTCCAATGGGCCGGCGTTCGCATTCGGTGGCTGGCCGAAGTATTGCACCTGCCACGCGTCGTCGAGGGTGTCGCCGGCGTAGGCGCCGAAGTTGTCGAGGTTCACATTCACCACGGTGAGCGCGAGGGTGCTGGTGTTGCCGGCATAGTTGCCCTCCGCGGTGGCCGCGGTGTTTTGATACACAGCGCCCGCGGTGGCCAGTCCGCTGGCATCGATCCCGGTGAGCGGACCGGCGGCCACGCTCCAGGCGACCGATGTGGCGGGCACCGCGAGCGTGGTGGCATCGTCGAGGAGTTGCGCGGCGCTCAAGGGCA
>JBGSYE010000442.1:0-2534 GCA_041751075.1 Chthoniobacteraceae bacterium | reverse complement strand
GGCGCGCGCCTCAGACGTACAGAGCGGACACCGCGGCCACCGGCAGTGCGGCGGCGAGCAGGAGGAGCACGGTGCGCGCGATTCGCTTGGGGAGCGGCGCATTGAAGAGCGCGAGACGGATGGAGAGCGCGAGGATCATGTGGTCAAAAGGAGCAGTCCGCAGGCCATCAGGAGTAGGAGCATGCAGAGGAGCTCCCGCAGCCCTCCGGGCGGTCAGCTTATTGCGCGAGTCTCATCATTTGCCTCGGTGTGAGGTTCGACAATTGCAGTGCGATGTCCCTAAAGAATTGCCAATGCATCATCCCGCACCCGAACCTGTGCATTCCCCGGTTCTCTGGCCGGGGCGGCCGTATCCGCTGGGTGCGACGTGGGACGGGAAGGGCGTGAATTTCGCGCTGTTCTCGGAGCACGCGACCGGCGTGGAGTTGTGCCTCTTCGACTCCGTAAAGGCGGTGGTCGAGTCCCAGAGGATCGCCCTGCCGGAGAGCACCTCCCATGTCTGGCACGGCTACGTGCCGGCGCTGCCGCTGGGGCAGCTTTACGGCTATCGGGTGCATGGACGGTATGCGCCGGCGGAAGGGTACCGCTTCAATCCCAGGAAACTCCTGCTGGACCCCTACGCCCGCGCGATCGCGCGGCATCCGACTTGGGACGATGCCTTGCTCGGTTCGGCGCCCGGAGCGGCGGATGAGGCGGCGCCCGACGAGCGCGACAGCGCGCCCTTTGCCCCGCTGGCCTGGGTGACCGGTGGAGACTTCGAGTGGGGAGGCGACGTCGCGCCGCGCACGCCGTGGCACGAGACGGTGGTGTATGAGATGCACGTCAAAGGCTTCACCAAACGGCATCCCGATCTGCCGGAGCATCTGCGTGGGACTTACGCCGGCGTCGCTTCGGAGCCTGCCATCCGGCATTTGCAGGAACTCGGCGTGACGGCGGTCGAGTTGCTCCCGGTCCACTACCACATCGACGACCGCTTCCTCGTCGATCAAGGCCGCACGAACTACTGGGGTTACAACACGCTCGGCTACTTTGCCCCGGACCCGCGATATGCGGCGGCGGGGCCGGGCGGCGCCGTGCGGGAATTCAAGGAGATGGTGCGCGCGCTGCACGCCGCGGGTCTCGAGGTCATCCTCGACGTCGTGTACAATCACACCGCCGAAGGCGATGAGCGCGGGCCGACGCTCTCCCTGCGCGGCATCGACAATGCCTCGTACTACCGGCTCGCCGGCGACCGCGCGCGCTACGTCGATTTCACCGGGTGCGGCAATTCGCTCAACTGCCTGCACCCGCGGGTGCTTCAGCTCATCATGGACTCGCTGCGCTACTGGGTGCTCGAGATGCACGTCGATGGCTTCCGCTTCGACCTCGCCAGCGCGCTCGCGCGCGAGCTGTGGGAAGTGGACCGGCTCGGCGCGTTCTTCGACATCATCCAGCAGGATCCCGTGCTCTCGCGGGTGAAGCTGATCGCCGAGCCGTGGGATCTGGGCCCGGGTGGTTATCAGGTCGGCAATTTTCCCGGACTCTGGACGGAGTGGAATGGGAAGTATCGCGATTGCGTGCGGCGTTTCTGGAAAGGGGAGGGCGGCACCGTGGGCGAGCTCGCCTCGCGGCTCACCGGCAGCAGCGATCTCTACCGGCACAATGGCCGCAGCCCGAGTGCGAGCCTGAATTTTGTGACGTGCCACGACGGCTTCGCCCTGGCCGATCTCGTGAGCTACAACGCCAAGCACAACGAAGCCAATGGGGAGAACAACCGCGACGGATGCGATCACAACGAAAGCTGGAACTGCGGCGTCGAAGGCCCGACCGGCGCCGCGGAAATCCTCGCCCTGCGCGCCCGGCAGCGGCGCAATTTCCTCGCGACGCTCTTCCTCTCGCAGGGCGTGCCGATGCTGCTCGCGGGCGATGAATTTGCCCACACCCAGCAGGGCAACAACAACGCCTACTGCCAGGATTCGCCGCTCGCGTGGCTGGACTGGAATCTCACCGGGGAGCAGCGGGAGCAGTTGAGCTTCGTGCGGGAACTCATCGCGCTGCGCCGGAGCCAGCCGGTCTTTCGCCGCCGGCGCTTTTTCCAGGGCCAGCCGATCCACGGCGCGGAGGTGAAGGATCTCAACTGGCTCAAGCCCGATGGGACCGACATGACGGACGCCGATTGGAGTGCGAACGATGTGCTGTGCCTCGGCATGGGTCTGCTCGGCGATCAGATCGCCGAGACTGGCGATCGCGGCGAACGCATCCTCGGCGATTCGTTTCTCCTGCTTTTCAATGCCCATGCCGCGCCGATGCCATTCCGGCTCGGCAGCCGCCGCCGGGTGGTGCGCTGGCACTGCATCTTGGATACGGCCGATCCTGCGGTGGCAGGACGCGTCTTCGAGCATCGAGCCGAGTATCCGCTCCAGGGACGTTCGCTGGCGGTGCTGCGTCCGGCGCCGGTCGCGGGGTAAAGCCGCGTAGAGCGAGTGTGGCGACAGCCCACTCGCTATCTGTGCGCCAGACGCAGATAGCGAGTGGGAGATCGGAAGAGCACACGT
>JBGSYE010000441.1:0-2065 GCA_041751075.1 Chthoniobacteraceae bacterium | reverse complement strand
CAGGGCGCAGGCGGAGTAGGAGACGAGTGCGAGTTCCGCGCCGGAGGACATCGCGAGCGGGAGGTCGAGAAAGCCCGCCTCGTGATCCGTGTCGAGAAACAGCTCCCAGCGCACGTCTTTCTGGCCTCCGAGCACGAACGTCACTGGGCCGTGGTGCGCATTGAAGAGCAGCATGAAGCTGTCGTCTTTCACCGGCTCGTCGTGCTCGTCGCGCAGATCGGAGACGAAGCCGGCGAAGATCACGCCGAACGCGCGGACGTGGCTGGAACTCCACTCCCGGTCTGTCATCTCGCGTCCGTCGTCATCGAGCCAGAGGAGGTCCTTCGTCCGCGCTCCGCGAATCTCGCGACCGTGGAAAAATTTCGTCCGCCGAAAGATCGGATGATCGCGCCGCAGCCGGATGAGACGCCGCGTGAATTCCTCCAGGCCGGGCACATGATCGGCGCGCGCCCAGCTCAGCCAGCCGAGTTCATTGTCCTGGCAATACGCGTTGTTATTGCCGTGCTGACTGCGCCCGAGTTCGTCGCCCGCGCAGAGCATCGGCACGCCCTGGGAGAGCAGCAGGGTGAAAAGAAAATTGCGGATGCGCCGCCGCCGCAGCGTCTCGATTTCCGCATCGTCGGTGGCGCCTTCCGCACCGGAATTCCACGAGCGATTGTGGCTGTCGCCGTCGCGGTTGCCCTCGCCGTTTTGCTCGTTGTGCTTGTCGTTGTAGCTCACGAGATCGCGCAGCGTGAAGCCATCGTGCGCGGTGATGAAATTGACGCTGGCGTACGGCCGCCGCCCGCCAGCCTCGTAAAGATCGGAGCTGCCGGTGAGGCGCGACGCAAACTCGCCGACCAATCCGCCATCACCTTTCCAGTAGCTGCGGACGCAATCGCGATACCTCCCATTCCACTCGGACCAATTCACCGGAAAGCCGCCGACGAGGTATCCGCCCGCGCCGAGGTCCCACGGTTCGGCGATGAGCTTCACGCGCGCGAGCACGGGATCCTGCGCGAGGATGTCGAAAAAACCCGAGCCGGCATCGACGTCGTGATCTTCCCGCGCCAGCGCCGAGGCGAGATCGAAGCGGAAGCCATCGACGTGCATCTCGGTGACCCAGTAGCGCAGCGAATCCATGATGAGCTGGAGCACGCGCGGGTGCCGCGTATCGAGCGTATTTCCGCAGCCGCTGTAGTCACGGTAGAACCGTTTGTGATCCGGCATGAGCCGGTAATAGGAAGCGTTGTCGAGGCCCCGGAAGCAGACGGTCGGGCCGTGATGATTTCCTTCCGCGGTATGATTATAGACCACGTCGAGGATCACCTCGAGGCCCGCGGCGTGCAGCGCTTTCACCATCTGCTTGAACTCCGTGACCTGCTGGCCGAGGACGCCGCTCGATGAGTAGCCCGCGTGCGGGGCGAAGAAGCCGATGGTGCTGTAGCCCCAGAAATTTGAAGACCCCTTCTCGAGGAGAAACGGCTCGTCGAGGAAGTGGTGGACGGGCAGCAACTCGACGGTCGTGACGCCGAGATGCTGCAGATATCCGATCGCGCGCTCGCTGCCCATGCCGGCGTAGGTGCCGCGCTGCAGCTCCGGCACGCCCGGCATGCGCTGGGTGAAGCCCTTCACATGCACCTCGTAGATCACGGAATCCGCGAGCGAAATGCGCGGAGGCTGAACGCCTTCCCAGTCGAACGAATCCGCGACGACGATCGACTTGGGCACGCTCCCGACGCTGTCGCGTTCATCGCGTTCCAGATCGCAATCTTTGCCGGCGCCGCGCGGAAATCCGAAGATGTCTTCGCTCCACTTCAGTCCGCCGGAGATCGCGCGGGCATACGGGTCGATGAGGAGTTTCTCCACATTGAAGCGATGGCCCTGCGTCGGCTGGTGCGGACCCTGCACGCGGTAGCCGTAAAGCTGGCCGGCGCGCAGTCCCGGCACGAAGCCGTGCCACACCTGCTCGGTGCATTCCGTCAGTTCGATGCGCCGCGATTCCTGGAGCGCCTCGGGTGTGTCGAACAGGCAAAGATAGACCGCGCGCGCGTGCGCCGAGAAGAGCGCGAAGTTCACGCCCGCC
>JBGSYE010000440.1:0-4892 GCA_041751075.1 Chthoniobacteraceae bacterium | reverse complement strand
AGACGTGTGCTCTACCGAACTCGCTGGCCGTGGGCCTCGCGGGCGGCAAGCTGCCGGGCGACCGCGTCTTCGACGGACGCGATCCCCTGCCTTCTCTGCAAGGCCAGGCCGCATCGCCGCATCGCGCCCTGCATTGGATGTGGGATCAGGGCCGCAACCAGCAATGGCGGGGGATGCGCGAAGGCGACTGGAAGCTGCTGCGCTCCGCCGACTCCGCTCCGTGGCAGCTTTACGATTTATCGAATGACCCCGGCGAGAAGCACGACCTCGCCGCGCGCCAGCCGGACAAGCTCGAAGAATTCGTCCAACACTTCGACCAATGGCGCGCCGATCTTGCAGCCGACCCTGCGCGCAGTCCGAGCCTGCGGACCAGGACGCAGAAGTAATTCCCCATATCTTGCGAGTCTCGGTGGTGGGCGTGCCCGACGGCAAGTCACAGGATTGTGACAATGGCGGGCTTGCCGGCCGGAACGGGTCGAGAGACGAAAACAGCCTTGTTGAAAACGCGACTTTTCTGCGGGCTGAAATCATCCCTCCGCGATCTCTTCGAGCGCGCGAGCGTTTCCAGAGCTGCGTGCATGGTCGCAACCGTGACGGTGCTCAGTCTCGCAGGTGCCGAGACGGTGCCACCCGAGAGCGCATCGCTGGCAGCCGCCCGGCATGGCGAGGAAGTGACGCGGGCAATGCGGGGAGTCTATCTCCACGAGTATCGAGTGGTGGGGACGAAGAAACTCTCCGAGGCGGAGGTGGGGGAAGCGGTCTATCCCTTCCTCGGGCCAGGGCGGACGGAAGAGGATGTCGAGCAGGCGCGAGCCGCGCTGGAGGCTGCGTACAAAGAGAAGGGCTACCAGACGGTGACGGTGCAGGTGCCGCCGCAGCAGATGCGGCGCGGGGTGGTGCTGCTGCAGGTGGTCGAGGCGACGGTGGGGCAGTTGCGGGTGAAAGGATCGCGTTACTTTTCGCTCGCGGAGATCAAGCGCCGCGCGCCTTCGCTGGCGCCGGGGACGGTGCCGAATTTCAACGAGATCACTCGCGACATCGTCGCGCTCAATCAGCTCCCGGACCGAAGCGTGACGCCGGAACTGCGCGCGGGCGTCGATCCGGGCACCGTGGACATCGACCTGATGGTGAAAGACACGCTGCCGCTGCATGGCAGTCTCGAACTCAACAACCGCTACAGCGCCGACACCACGGAGCTGCGTGTGAATGGCTCGATCAGCTACGCGAATCTCTGGCAGCGCGGGCACTCGCTCGGGTTCAGCTTTCAGGTCGCGCCGGAGCGGCTCGACGACGCGAAAGTTTTCTCCGGCTATTACCTCGCGCGCTTCGAGAATCTGCCCTCGCTGAGCCTCCTCCTCTCGGGCACGAAGCAGGACAGCAACGTCTCGACGCTCGGCGGCGCGGCGGTCGCGGGGCGCGGAGAAATCATCGGCGCGCGCGCCCTGATCGCGCTGCCGGCGCGCGAGGCCTTTTACCACACGCTGAGCCTCGGGCTCGATTACAAGCACTTCGACGAAGATGTGACCCTCGGCGGCGTGCTCTCCGCGACACCGATCACCTACTATCCATTCAGCCTCGGTTACAACGCGACCTGGGCCGGGAAGACTGCGACCACGGAACTCGGCGCGATGCTCACCCTCGGCTTTCGCGGCACCGGCAGCGACTCCGCGGAATTCGAGGCGAAGCGTTTCCGCGCGGATGGGAATTTCGCCCACTTCCGCGGGGATCTCGCGCACACCCGCGCGCTGCCGCGCGGCCTCGAGCTTTTCGGGAAAGTGCAGGGCCAGCTTGCGAGCCAGCCGCTGATCAATAGCGAGCAATTCAGCGGCGGCGGCCTCGGCACCGCGCGCGGTTATCTGGAGTCCGCGGCGCTCGGGGACGATGGGCTCTTCGGCTCGCTCGAGCTGCGCAGTCCTTCGCTGCTCGCGGAAAAGAACGGCGAGTGGCGTTTTTACGCCTTCGCCGATGCCGGTATCCTCACCCTCCGCGACGCGCTGCCCGAGCAGGAGTCGCGCTTCGAGCTGGCCAGCGTCGGGCTCGGGAGCCGCATCACCTTCCGCGAGCACTTCAATGGCTCGCTCGACGCGGGCCTCCCGCTGACCGGTGTATCGTCCACCGATGCGGGAAACGTGCTCGTCACCTTCCGGCTCTGGGCGGATTTCTGAAGCCGGTAATCGGATTGCAGGAGTGCTCAGGCCGCAGGCTCTTCGGCGTCATGCTGCCCCGCCGTCAACGTCACAGAATCTTAACACGGCTGTCATAGGTTCGTCGCGGGGCGGAGGCTCATTGCCAGAGCAGCCATTTCTCCGCATGTCTTCGCCTACATCCTCGTCCATTCTCCGCGCGTTCATCCGCTTCGTCTGCGTGCTCGCGGTGGTGCTCGGCATGCCGGGCACCGCCCATGCGTGGTGGAAGCCCGAGTGGACGCTCCGCAAGAAGATCACCGTGGATACGAGCCCGGCGGGCGGGGCGATCACCGATCCGGTGGGCGGCGCCGTGGTGCTCGTGCGGCTCTTCGACGGGAATTTTCAATTCGGCTCCGCAAAGGAGGACGGCAGCGATCTGCGCTTCGTCGCGGCGGATGACAAGACGGTGCTCGCGCATCATCTCGAGCGCTTCGACTCGCTGCTCTACGAGGGGTATGCGTGGGTGAAAGTGCCGGAGGTGGCGCCCGCCACGACGACCACCTTCTGGCTCTACTACGGCAACGCCAATGCCGAGCCGACCAATGACCCGAAAGGCACCTACGATGCCGACACCGTGCTCGTGTATCACTTCTCCGCACAGGGCGCGCCAGTCGATTCTTCGGCGGGTGGAAATAGTGCGGAAGGCACAGCCACGGCGGCGGCTGGCTCGCTGATCGCGGGCGGGCTGCGGCTCACCGGCGCCAGCGCAATCACCATCCCAGCGTCCTCTTCGCTGGCGTGGGCGGAAGGGGCGTCGATGACGTGGTCGGCGTGGATCAAACCCACGTCGCTCGATCCAGGCGGCATCCTTTTCAGTCGGCGCGATGGGGACCGCGGACTGGTCATCGGCGTGGACAATGGCGTACCCTTTGTCGAAGTGATGAGCGCGTCGGGCACGAAGCGCTCGAGCGCCGGCGAGGCTCTCGCGGTGGGCGCGTGGCGGCATCTCGCAATGGTCGCGACTGGCGCGCAGATCAGCCTTTCGCTCGATGGTGAGCGATACGCATCGGTGGCCGCCTCGCTGCCCGCGCTGAACAGTGCCGCGTCGCTCGGCAAGGATACCGTCGAGTCCGGCGACCGGACGGGCTTCTCCGGCGAGATCGATGAATTGCAGATCGCGAGAACGGTGCGGTCCCCCGGCTGGATCAAGCTCAGCGCAATGACGCAGGGCGGTGCGGAGAAAGGCGCGAAGCTGCTCGTGATCGGAGACGATGAAGTAGCGGAGGGCGGAGCACACGGCGGTGGCGGGCTTGCCGGGCACGTCCAGGAGTTTGCCACACTCATCATCGACATCTCGAAATCGCTCACCATCGAAGGCTGGGTCGTCATCTTCCTCTGCATCGTCCTCGCGCTCGTCGGCTGGGTCGTGGCGATTGCGAAGTTCATTTACCTGAATCGGATCAAGAAAGCGACCGACGGCTTCCTCAAGCAGTGGCATCACATTTCGTCGGACCTCACCGCGCTCGATCACGGCGACGAGGAGAGCATCAAGAGCATGGGCGGCAATGCCTCCAGCAAGTCGCAGAGGCTCATCCGCCAGTCGCCGCTCTATCACATCTACCACATCGGCTCGCAGGAGATCCGGCATCGCCTGGAGAATGCGCGCGAAGGATTCACGGGACTCTCCGGGCGCTCCATCACCGCCATCCGCACGACCCTCGACGGCGGGCTCACGCGCGAGATCCAGCGGCTCAATCGCAACCTCGTCTTCCTCACCATCGGCATCGCGGGCGGGCCGTATCTCGGGCTGCTCGGCACGGTCATCGGCGTGATGATCACCTTTGCCGTGATCGCGAAATCCGGCGAGGTCGAGGTGAACTCGATCGCGCCCGGCATCGCCGGCGCACTGCTCGCCACCGTGGCGGGGCTGGCCGTCGCGATCCCGGCGCTCTTCGCCTACAGCTACATCAGCTCGCGGATCAAGGATGCCATCAGCGACATGCACGTCTTCATCGACGAGTTCGTGGCGAAGATCGCGGAGTTTTACCCCACGGCGAACGACTGACCATGCAGGCCGGCGACGACAAATCCTACGACGACATCAACGTCACCCCGATGGTGGACCTGTATCTGGTCCTCCTGCTGATCTTCATCATCATGACCACGGCGGGCGTGCAGGGCGTGAAGGTGAATCTGCCGAAGGCCGGCGCGCCTGCGGCAAAGCCGATCGACGGGCCGAAGATGCAGGCCATCACGGTGAACAACGAAGGCAAGGTCTTCCTCAACACGCTGCCGGTCACGCTCGATCAACTCTCCACGAAGCTCGCCGCGGTGAAGGCGAAGACGCCGGACTTTCCCGCCGTCATCCGCGGCGATCGGGAGACCCAGTATCAGATCGTAATGGACGTGCTCGACGTCCTGGGACGGCTCGACATTTCAAACATCGGACTCGCCACGCAACCGGCCAAGTAACCGCCAACCACCACACGCACCATGAGCCAGGAACTCCAAAGCCCCGAACGACCCGTCCGACGCGCCCAACAGACCCGTCCGGCAGTGCCCGCCGCCGTCCCCAAACCGCATCGGAAATCCAATGCCGAACTCGCCCATGAAGGGGAGGACGAAGGCTTTTTCGCGCAGCATCGCGGAAAATTGATTTTCGCTGCGGTGCTGGTCCTCGGGTTGATCGTGTATTTTTTCCCGAAGCCGGCGCCGAGTGGTCCGGTGCGGAAGGCGGAGAAAATCGTGTCGGTGCAATTGCCGCCG
>JBGSYE010000439.1:0-5575 GCA_041751075.1 Chthoniobacteraceae bacterium | reverse complement strand
GCCGCGATGTGCGAGTTCGCGGGGAAAGGCATTCGCCATCTGGTCATCGACCGCACGGGATTCGTGAAAGGCGACCGGGATCGCATCGCCGTCGAGACGGTGCCCTCGTGGATTTATCCCGCGCGGTATGCCTGCTGGTTTCTCGTCGAGGAAAAGCTCCTCGCCGCCTTCCGCCCCGCGTATCGGCTGGTGAGTGACTTCGTTGGCTCGGACTCGGGCGTCTATCCGCTTGAGGGCGCGGAGGCTTATTTCAAAGGCTTCATCCTCGAACTCGCTCCCGCTGGCGCGACCGACGTGCCGATCCCCGCCGAGAAGCCGGTGCTCGTGAATGTCGGCTGCGGCGGACGCATTCACTCCGACTGGATCAACATCGACCTCGCCGAGACGCGCCCCGGCGTCATCGCGCACGACATCACCCGCTCCCTCCCGCTCGAGAGCGGGTCGTGCGATGCGGTCTATCACTCCGCCGTGCTCGAGCACATCCGCCCGCACGAGGCCGGGCAGCTCCTTGGCGAATGTTTCCGGGTGCTCAAGCCGGGCGGCGTGCTCCGCCTCGGCGTGCCCGATTTGGAGGAGATCGCGCGCCTTTACCTCGAGAAGCTAGACCTCGCCGCCGGAGGCTCGCCGGAAGCCGAAGCCGACTACGACTGGATGGTGCTGGAGATGATCGATCAGATCGCCCGGGAGCGGAGCGGCGGGCAGATGTTGCATTACCTCGCGCGTGATCCGATGCCGAACCGGGATTTTGTGCTCGAACGCATCGGCGTCGAAGGGGAGGAAATCATCGAGACCCTGCGTCGGAATCCGGAGGCGCTCGCGACTCCCGTCCGTGCGGGTTCGCCGGAGGAAAGGGCAGCGTTGATCGGTCGGTTCCGGCTGTCCGGGGAGGTGCATCAATGGATGTATGATCGCTTTTCGCTCGGGCGCATCCTGCGGCGCGCGGGGTTCGAGGAGATCGCGCGGGTCGGCCACGATGAAAGCCGGATTTTTGGGTGGCAAAATTACCACCTCGAAATCACTCCGCGTGGCCAGTTGATCAAGCCCGACCTGCTCGTGATGGAGGCGCGGAAACCGGCGGTATGAGCCCGCTCATGGGGGCGAAGGTGCTCATCACCGGCGGGCTCGGTTTCATCGGGTCGAATCTGGCTCGAGCGCTGGTCGAGGCCGACAATGACGTGACCGTCGTCGATTCCCTCATCCCGGAGTATGGCGGCAACGCTTTCAACATCGCGGGCATCGAGGATCGGCTGCGCGTGAATGTTTCCGATGTGCGCGATCCCCACAGCATGCGGCACTTGCTGCGCGGTCAGGATTTCATCTTCAACCTCGCGGGGCAGACGAGCCATCTGGACTCGATGATCGACCCGCGGACGGACTTGGAAATAAACGCGGCGGCTCAGCTCTCCATCCTCGAAGCGTGCCGGGAGGTTCGTTCCACCGCGAAAATCATCTTCGCCAGCACGCGCCAGATTTATGGCAAGCCGGAATACCTCCCGGTGGATGAGCGGCATCCCATCCGGCCGGTGGACATCAACGGGGTCAACAAGCTGGCGGGGGAGTGGTATCACCTGCTGTATCACCAAGTGCATGGGATTCGCGCTTGCTGCCTCCGGCTGACGAACACCTACGGCCCGCGGATGCGGATCAAGGATGCGCGGCAGACTTTCGTCGGCGTGTGGATTCGCAATCTCCTCCAGGGGAAACCGATCGAGGTCTGGGGTGGCGGGCAGTTGCGGGATTTTAACTATGTCGAGGATGTGGTGGCCGCGCTCATCACGACGGCTTTGGCCCCCGAGGCGGATGGAAAGCTCTTCAACCTCGGCAGCCGGGAAATCGTGAGCCTCAAAGCGTTGGCTGAACTCATGATCGCTTGCCACGGAGGCGGGACGCTCGAGGTGAAAGAGTTCCCGCCCGAGCGGCAGAGGATCGACATCGGCGACTACTACGCGGACTGCGCGTTCATCGAGCAGACGCTGGGCTGGACGCCGCAGGTCTCGCTGCGGGATGGGCTGCGTCAGACGCTCGATTTCTATCGGGAGCATTCGGGGCACTACCTGCCATGACGTCGGCGGCGGGGTTTCGGATCCGCGCGACAGATATCAGCGGACCGGCGGAACCGGGGTCGAGGGGAGGGCTTCGGGAGATGCTTGATCGCTGGCGGGTGCGGATCGGAAGTCGAAGTGGCTCTAGCGCAAACGCGGCTAGCGCGGAGGTCGGCCAAGGGGCGATCGCCGGGTTGAGTTTCGAGGTCGGGCCGCGCGAGTCGCTCGCCGTGTTGGGGCCCGACCGCCACGAGAGAGAGACTCTCATGCGCCTCGTCGCGGGGCTCCTCTCTCCAGCGACTGGAAAGGTCGAGCGAGTCGGGAGCCTCGTTACATTAGCCCTCGGTGACGAGTGGCTGGAGCTGCGCGCTACCGGTCGGGAGAACGTCCGCCGGGTTGTGGGCCGGTGCGGACTTTCCGCGGACGCGGCGCGGGCCAGAATCGAGGAGGTGGCCGCTTTTGCAGATATCGGATCGCTCTTTGACGAGCGTGTGACCAGCTATCCGCCCGAGGCAGCGACGCGCCTTGGCTGCACGGTGGCGCTCCTGCTCGCCCCCGAGATCATCGTCGTGGGCGATCAGTTGGGCGCGACCGACCCCGCCTTCCAGGCCAGGTGTCGGGCAAAATTGAGGGCGTTGATCGAGGGAGGCGCGTCGATGTTGATCGCGAGCGACGACGCCGCGGCGGTCCAGGAGGTGTGCCAGCGCGGTTTGGTCCTGCACGAAGGCCGCGCGCAAATTTTTAACCGGGTCGCAGACGCGGTGAGAGCTTGCGCGGGGAAAGCTGGGTCATCGTGCCCTCGATGGGAGGCGGAGGAGTTTCATCCCGCGGAGGAGGCGTTCTTCGAGGTCCAGGATGCCGCCGCAGGGCCGACTCACAATGTCCGCTTTTTACGAGCGGCGCTCGTCGGCGGTGCGGGTCGGGAGAAGCGTGACTTCAGGCGAGGAGAGGTTGTTTGGTTCTGCGCCGAGATCGAGGCTCTCGAGGAAATGGAGACGCCTGCGATGGGCGTGGCGCTTTATCGCGACGACGGCATCTGGCACTCCGAAATGGACCGGCAGGAGCACCGGCCAGCGGAGCTGACGTGGGTGAGAAAAGGAACGGTCTGGAGGGTTTGCCATCGGATCGTGCTGGCTCTGCCACCGGGTTTTTACACATGGGACTGCACCGCCTCCGATACCAACTCGCCCGCTCTTGCCGCGCGCGCTTTGTCCACATTTCAAGTCACCGACGATGGAGGGCCGGGCCCCGAAGAGGGGATCGGTGCGTGCCAACTTCGCTTCCGGGTTCCTCTAAAAGAAGGCGTCTTCATTCCACGGTTCGATCTTGGTGACCGGCATCAGCCGGATTTCTTCATCGTGGGCGCGGCCAAGTCGGCCACGACCTCGCTGTGGCAGTATCTTGCCCAGCATCCCGACATTTTCATGCCGTCGGAGATCAGGTTCAAAGAGCCGTCGTATTTCGACAGCACGTATGGCGTGAACGACTACTCCATGTATCTGGAGCTATTCCACGAAGCCCTCCCCTCCCAAAAAGTCGGTGAGGCTTCCACGCCTTACCTGGCCGACCGCCGAGCCGCCCAGCGCATTCACGCGCAGATGCCCCATGCGCGCATCATCATCCTGCTGCGCAATCCGGTGGATCGGGCCTTTTCGCTCTATCGCTGGATGAGGGCGGCGGGCTTCGAGCCTGAGGCCACCTTCGAAGGCGCTCTCCAGCGCGAAAAGGAACGCTTGGCGGGGGATTGCCGGTTCATCCACCGACCGGATTTGAACTTCAACGACTTCCTCTATTTCACGTCCGGGCTCTACCATGAGCAGGCGCGGCGCTACCTCGAGACATTCGGGCCCGATGCCGTGCGGGTGATGGTGTTCGAGGAATTCTCGATCGCGACAGCGCGCCTCGTCCGGGAAACCTTTCGCTTCTTGGGCGTGGACGATTCTTTTTCGCCGAAGATCGAAGTTCATAACCGAGGCGAGGGAGGTGCCCAGATATCACCTGAAACAAGGCGGGAACTCGAGACGGGCTACCGGGAGGATGTCACGGAGCTGGCGCGACTGTTGAAAGTCGATCTCTCCCGCTGGTGGTTTTAACAGGCGCTTTTCACGCCCGGGACTCAACCCGGATTTTGGGCAAAGAAGATCTCAGCGCAAAGGCCGGGATTCCGGTAGGTGCGCGCGAGTTCCTCGTAATATTCGGGGGAAACGGACTCGGCTCCCACCGCTTTGCAAACGACGGCGGCACGGGTGAGCATGTTGCCATTGTGCGGGTAGGGCTCGATCATCGCAACCGTGCTCTCGATGGGTTCGAGCAGGCTGGCGCGGAGCATTTCATACAAGCAGGGAAGGGTCGGAGCCCACCAAGTCGTGAGATCTTTGTAGATGCGTCCGTCGTTGGGCGGGACGCCGTTGAAGACCATGCACGAGTCTTCGCGGTCGGCGACGAGGCCGGTCTCGACGAGCATGTGGCCGCCGTGTTTCAGCACGCTGCGGGCTTGCGCGAGGGAGAGGAGCGGATCGCGGAGGTGGTAGAGGATGCCCATGTGCTGGACGATGTCGAAGAGGCCGCCGTAGGGCTTGGCCGCGCCTTCGCCCTCGTGGAGGAGAAGGTCGAGCCGGCTCCAGAGCGCGTAGGGGGAGACGTTGTAATAGGGGAGGATTTTGCTGCCGAGTTGCTCGCGGCAGAACAGGAATTTCTCGAGCATGTTGTCGTAGAAACCGGTCGTATAAATGCAGTCGGTGGCGACAACGCGCGCGGCTCCGAGTTTCTCTGCCTCGAAGGACCACATGCCTTCCATGCTGCCGAGGTCGAGGACGGACTTGCCGGCATAGTCGATGTGGTCGCGCACTTTGCGGATGTTCGCCCAGATGGCGTCGAAGTTGTGGCCGGGGGTGATGACGCCATCGCCGAGGTCGATTTTGTGATACCACTTGGACTGATCGACGCGCTGCTGGAGGGCTTGGATTTGATCGGGATTTCGCACGCGGCGAACGTGCAAGGCGGGATGAAGGATTGACAAGGGGATAATCGGCAGACTGGGGTTTCGCATGGCAGGGGCACCGATTTTGCAGACCGATCCGCGCGCGAGTTATGTCGAGCGGAAAGGCGACATCGATGCGGCCATCGCGGGGGTGCTCGGGGGTGGGCGCTACATTCAGGGGCCGGTGGTCGAGGAGTTCGAGCGGGCTTTTTCCAAGTGGGTCGGCGCGGGACACGGCATCGGCGTGGCGAATGGGACGGATGCCATCGAGTTGGCGTTGCGCGCGTGTGGGGTGGGGGAGGGGGATCATGTCATCACGGTCGCGAATACGGCTTCGGCCACGGCGACGGCGATTGCGCGGACGGGGGCGCGGATGATCCTCGCGGAGGTGGAGGAGGGGACGCACAACCTCGATCCCGAAACGGTGCGCGGGGTGTTGCGGGAGTTTGCGCATCTGCGGGTAAAGGCGATCGTGGTGGTCGCGCTCTATGGGCATCCGGCGCGGGTGGTGGAGTTGCGGGGGATCGCGGAGGAGCATGGGTTGCGGCTGATC
>JBGSYE010000438.1:0-6089 GCA_041751075.1 Chthoniobacteraceae bacterium | reverse complement strand
TTGCCGCACGAGCAAAAGGGCGTCGATGACGGTGTTGCCCGTGACGTGGATGTGCGCGTCGTCGATGCCCTCGCGCAGCAGGTTGGCGCGCGATTGCGCGGTGGGCGAGAAGTGCAGCCGGGCGAGCGCGCCGGTGAGTCGGCGATTGCCCTCCTCCGGCCAGGGGGAATAGAGGTTGCGCGTCCGCAGGCCGGCCTCGACGTGGCCGACGGGGATTTTTTGGTAAAAGGCGGCCAGCGAGGCGCAGAGGGTGGTCGAGGTGTCGCCATGCACGAGGACGAGGTCGGGCTTCAGCCCGGCCAGCACCGGCTCCAGATGGGTGAGGATCTCGCGCGCGATGTCCGAGAGTGACTGGCCGGATTTCATGATGTTCAGGTCGAAGTCGGGGCGAATCTCGAAGAGGTCGAGCACCTGGTCGAGCATCTGCCGGTGCTGGGCGGTCACGCAGACGCGGGAGTCGATGCCCTCCTGCCGCGCCAGGCACTGGACGAGCGGCGCCATCTTGATGGCTTCCGGGCGGGTTCCGAACACGGTGAGGATCTTCATCGGGATCTCACGCGGCGGGGGAATGGGGAGCCCGGCCTCCTCCTCACAGATGCTCTTTGGCTGTCGCGACGAACAGGCTGCCCACCGCCCAGATCAGCAGGGCGGCGAGCGCGGTCAGGAGGACGCCCCGAATCCGGCGCGGAAATTCCGGGTATTCGGGCAACTGCGGCCGAACGAACGGCTCGAGGTACCGGCCCTGGCGGATCGCGGAGACGCGGGCGGACTCGAGGGAGGCGAGGGCGGAGAGATAGGCCTTTTCCGCAAACTCGTAATCGACCCGGAGCTTGTCGAAGCCGCCGAGGATGTCGCTGGCGGACTCGTCGCTGGCCGAGGAGGTGGATTGGGCCCTCTCGGCGGCCAGTTGATCCTCGACGACGGAGTTGCGATTGGCGAGCTGTACGATGGCGGGCGCGCCTTCGGGAAGATTCCTGCGGAGGAGAGTGAGCTGGGCTTGGTAGCCGACGAGGTCGGACTCTAGGCGGGCCTGAATTTCCGCGCGGCCTTTCGCGAAGCCGGCTGGGTCGATTTGCCTAGTCGATTTTTGAAAGGCCTGCATCGCGTCCCTCGCCTGGGTCACCCGGTCGTAGGCGAGAGCGGCTTCCTTTTTGGACATGGCCAGCGCGTCGGCGAGGGAGCGCTCGGAAAGGCGGTTGACCAGAGCCTCGCTCAAGAGCAGGACGCGCTCGGCGATGGCTTTGGCGTCCTCGGGGGTGAAGGCCCTGACCATCAGTTCGGTGAAGCCCGAGAGCGGATCGTCGTGAACCGTGACCATGGAGCGCCAGTACTCGAGGAGCTCCTCCTCCGGCAGGTCCGCCTGGAGGCGCGAGAGCCGATCGACCTTCGGGTTGGAATACATGGTGCGGAGGTCGAGGTGCGGTCGGATGTCCTCGAGCATCTGCCGACTCATGATGTACTCACGGACGATGATCATATCCAGCCCCGAGCCCATGCTGGCGCCCCCGAGCCTCGCCAGACTCGAACCTTCCGCGGCCGGGGCGTTCTGGCCCCTGATGGCGTATTTTGCCCGCGACACATATTGATCGCTGGCGATGAGCCCGAAGTAGATGGCCGCCACGAGCACGGGAAGGACGACAAACAGCAACAGGGAGCGGAGCCATCCGTAATGGCGCCGCGGGCCTTGCTGGTGGACATGCCGGCCGGTGACATGCGCGGGCGTGAGTTGAGGCGTTACTTGGCTCCTCGCCGGCGACATTTCCTGCGGCACCGTCGCCAACCGCTTGCTCCCGTCGTCCGTCGTGGCCGCCATTCTTTTCCCGCCGTCAGTAGCGCCCGTGACGGGTTTCGGCAGGAGCAGCTTGCCCGCCGGGGCCGTCTTCGCGGTAGCGCTCACACCCGGCGATCCCATGGCGGACTTCGAGTCCAAGGGAGTCGGCTCTCGCAGAAGGGGAAGCGGTTGAGCTGGGGTTGCCGCAGGCTTCTGCAATGGTTGCGTGGGTGCCCCCGGGTCGGGAGTGGAAGGATTGGGAGTGACAGGGGATTTGGCAGCCTGAGGGGACTTGGAGCGCCTACCGTTTGACGGGGTTCCCCTCGGTGCGGAGGCCATTTCCGGAAAAGAATAGGGGGTCACTCTCATTTTCGACGAGTCTGTTTTCATTCCAGCGCGTGGTGATAACGATAGATCGCCTCATCGAGATCAAAGATGGCACTCAATTGCCCGTTATGGAGAATGGCGGCGCTCGTGCAGTATTGGCGGATCGTCGCCACGCTGTGGGAGACCATGATGACATCGGACGATTTGAGGCGCTCTTTCATCTCGAATCGGCATCTTTCCTGAAACCGCTCGTCCCCGACAGACGTCGTTTCATCGACCAGGTAGTAGTCGAAAGCAAGGGCCAGACTGAGGCCGAAAGCGAGTCGCGCGCGCATGCCGGAGGAGTAAGTTTTGACCGGTTGGTGCAGGTCATCGCCCAGCTCCGCAATTTCCTGCACGTAGCTCAAAACCGGCTCATGATCCACTTCGTAAATCCTGCAAGCAAATCTGGTGTTTTCCGCGCCGGTGAGGGATCCGTGGAAGGCGCCGCTGAAGGCGAGAGGCCAGGAAATCCGGGCATTGCGCCAGACCTTGCCGCTGGTCGGCTGCTCGGCGCCGGCGATGATTTTGAGGAGAGTGGACTTGCCGGCGCCATTGACGCCGAGAATCCCCACGCTGCGCCCTCGCTCGAGGAAGCAGGTCACATTGTCGAGCACGCACTTCCGCCCCTGTTTCGTGCGGTAGATCTTGGTGACTGAGTCGATCCAGATCATCGCTCCTGAATGGCGCCGCGAAAGACCCGCTCGAAGGCCAAGCCGAGCAGCAAAAGGGCCAGCGCCCACGCTAGGATGTACCACACCGAGGCGAAGGTGGTCTGGTAGCTGTGAAAGCAGGCGGAGCGGAACAGGGAGAGGCCGTGGCACACCGGGTTCAGGGCAAGCCACTTCACCACCTGCGGAGGCAGGCTATCGACGGAGAAAAAGATGCCGGACGTGAGATAGATAATCCGTCCGGAGAGCCCGAGCGCCTTTTCGTAGGTCGGCGAAAGGATGGTCGCGACGGAATTGAACGCCCCGAAGCCAAATCCGAGGAAGAGCATCGCAGCCGAGACCGGAAACAGCGCCAGAAGATCGTCGGGCAGCGCGGCGACGCCGAGCGCCATGAGTGACCCCCACACGACGATGCCCACCACGATCATGGTGCCGGCCTCGAGCAGGAAGCGGGCGATCATCAGATCCGGATGCTTGACGAGCGGATATTGGAGCAGGGCCTGGTTGGCGCTGATGGCCGCTTTGACGTACCGATCGACCCGTTGAAAAAAGAAAAGCGGGATGATGCCCGAGGCGAGGAACAGGGCGCTGTGCATCCCATACATCTCGTGGCGCTGGCGCACGATCCACATGAGGCCGAACCACACCGCGATGTGCAGACACGGGTCTGCGACGGCCCAGAGATAGCCGATCCGATCCTTGCCAAACCGGGTGCGGACTTCCCGGAGAATCAGCGCGCCCACGACGATGGCCTGGAGGCGCAGCGCCTTGGGGAGGTCCCCGCGCGCGGGGTAAAAGCTGATGAGCAGGCTCAAGGGAGAAGCGCGTCTCAGAACCCGGTTGCGGTAGAGATGCCGCCGCGGGCGCTGCCTGTGACTGTGCCCAGCAGACCTAGGAATTTCGACAGGCCCACGCTGCCCGCATTGGCGAAAAAGATGATGTCCTTGTCTTCAACGTCGAAGCTCTGTGCGAGGAAGAAGCCCTCCGGGGAGGTCAGGTCGAGCGAATAGATGACCGGCGTGGTGTCGCCTTCGGCGGGAGCACGGCCAATATCCTCAACCAAGCTCGAGGGCTCCAGCCGATACACATACAGCGCGGCCGGATTCGCGCGGGCATCGAGCGGCCCGCCCGCCGTCGCCACCGCCTCAGCCAGGCTGACGCTATCTGAGTCAAAGCCAAATCGCCCATTTTTCCCCGTCGCGCCAAAGGCGAGATAGGTGCGCGGCTGGGCCTTCACGACTACGGTGTCCCCCGCTTGGAGCGCGACATTTTTCGACGGGCTGCTGACCACCCCGGACAAAGCATCTGATCGCATGAGCGACCCCCGGATGACGGTGACTTTGGTCTCGTGTGCCTTGGCCGCGCTTCCCCCCGCCGCTGTGACCGCGTCAAGCAGGCGGGTCCGTCCAAAGCCAAGCGGGATCTCGCGGGGCGACTTCACATCCCCCATGACTGTGACGAGATTGTCCCCCTTGCGTTCCGCGACGGTGACAATGATCTGTGGATCGATGGCTTTTCCCTCGAGCTTCTCGGCGATGGCCGACTCCACGGCATGAAAAGAGCGGCCTGTCACCCTGATTCGACCGGCGAAGGGAACGGTGATCTCCCCGGACTCATCGACGATTTGAGGCGGAATCTGACTGCTCGCCGCGCCCGATGTCCGGGTGGGATCGGGGGATCCGAAAAGGGCTCCGCCGGTCTCGTAGATCGTCACATTAACCACATCTCCCACCGATATCGTCTGGCGGCCGGCGGACGGAAGGTTGTTCACGCCCGGAGAACTGGTGCGGAAGTGAACCGACGCATCCCGAGGGCGGGCGGGCTCGGAGGGGTCGAGCGCGCTCCACCCGGTCTGGGGATCCGCGCGACCACCGGCATTGATCGCTCCGATCACCCGCCGGGTGATTGGGACAAGCCGATACGAATCGGGGTCGGTGGAGTCAAATCTGATCCGAGCGCTCGACGGGCCTGAACTCGGCAAATAGGTGCATCCGCCGAGGACCAGCGCGAGGCCAACGATGGAAATCGCGAATGGAAGTTTCAACGATTAAGGAGAGATGGGCTGAACGCCCCGCGCGATGGGCGTGGCGGGTCACTAACCAGACAAGGCCACCGGCGCGCGCTGGCACGCCGGTGGCCCAAGTCAGAGCAGTGTGAGTTGTGCCTAGATCAGAACACCAATCGGATGCCGGCACGGATCTGCACGGCGTCCAGATTGTGGCCGTCGGCGAAAAAGCCAGTCCACGTGTAGCGCCCTTCGCCAAAGAACCCGAGCTTCGGGGTGGCGCGGAACTCGAGCCCGCCGCCGGCATGCAACGTGCCGTTGCTCTCACCGTCCACCTCCCAGCCCCCGCCGCCAAAGGCATAGGGAGCCAGACAGAGGCTTTCGATGGGAAAGCGGAAGATGAGGCGCGTGGTCACATCCCAGAGGCCGTTGACGTCTGCGTCGAAAACATTCCCATCCAGGCCAATGCCGACGTTGCGGATGAAGAAGTAGTTCAGAGCCAGCCCGCCGCCGAAGCCATCCTGATCGCCGGGGCGAAGGGTGTTCTCGTGACTGTTGGTATAGCTTCCAAAAGCATCGAGCTGCAATTCCCGATTCTGGAAGCACGGGACAGCAGGCGGGGCGTAGTCCTTGCTCTGTTTCATGTCCGTGTACTGCTTGGAGTCTGATCCGGCGAACGCGCTGGTGGCGATCGTCAGGCACGTGAGGAGGCTGAATGCGAGTTTTTTCATATTATGCTGAGGTGGTCGATTAGTTATTGGTTGGTTGGTGGCAGCTGAGGCAAGGTTTCACCCTGTTCCCGACCGCCGCGCGAAGAAGTAGCGGGTTCAGGGTAAAGCGCAAGCGCAAAAAGTGGGCGATTTGGGGAGAGGCTCCGCTCCGTCGGCGGAGAGGCGCGCTTGCGTGCGCGGGCGATCTGCCTGTAAAACGCGCCCCTCCCATTTCTACTCCTCCCATGCCACGACATCTTCCCGCGCTGCTCCTCGCTCTCGCCACCCTGTGCCTCGTCGGATGCGCCGGCTCTGGCGTCGTCAATCCCCACAGCGGCGCCGTTCTCTCCAAGAGCCGCACGGTCAGGACGACGGCTTACACCCATACCGAGCGCGACCATATTCGCTATGGCCGCATGTCTGCGGCGGGGACTCCCCTGACGACCGGCCGCATCCGCAGCGCCGCGGCCGATTGGTCGAAGTTTCCGGTCGGCACCAAATTCCGCGTCAAACAGACCGGGCAAATGTATGTCATCGACGACTACGGCTCGGCGCTCACCGGCACC
>JBGSYE010000437.1:0-5031 GCA_041751075.1 Chthoniobacteraceae bacterium | reverse complement strand
ACCGCCGCGCAATCCGCGCTCAAGGCGAAACCAGCCGAGAGCACCCCTCCACCGGAAATCGAAGCGGAAAAAATAGAGGTCGCAGCGAAGACCGCCGCTGCCGCTGAAGCCAAACGCAAGCTCGCCGAACACAAGACGAAGCTCGCGAAGAGCGAGGTGGAACTGAAAGCCGTACAGGCCGGACAGCCGGGGAAAATCGCCGCTGCGGAGAAAGCGTTTAAGGAAGCCGGCGCGCATCTCGCCGCGGTACGGCAACCCACCACTTCACCCGCCCGTCAGGAGCTCGCCAAAGCCAAAGCCGCGCTCGACGGCGCGAACGCGCAGCTCCTCGCGAGCCGGGCAGAGATCGAGCGCTGGACCCGCGCGCAAGTCTTCATGACCGTCCACAAAGCCCGCGAGGCGCACACCGCAAAGAAGTCGCGCTACGAAGATCTCGTGCAGACGGCAAAGGACGCCTTCGTGCCAGTCGAACGGGCCAAAGCGCAAATCGCCTCGCTTGAGAAGGAGGTGAGCGAAGCTCCGGCAAAGCTCGCGGAAGCCGAGGCTCATCTCGCGCAGGCAATCCAAAGCCGCGATGCCGCTCGCAAAACCGTCGCCGAAACCCAGGCTGCCGCGACGCAAAAGGAGAACGCCGTCGCCGATGGCAAGAAAGCGGAAGCGGAAGTCGCCGCGCTGACGAAAAAACTCACCGGCCTCAACACCGAGATCGGCAAACGCCGCGAAGCCCGCGGCAAGCTCACGGAAGGCACGCCCGATTACGAAAAGGCCGACGCCGCCGTGCAGGGCATCAAACCCGACATCACCAAGACCGAGACCGACCTCGCCGCCGCCAAAGCAAAGCTCCCGAAACCCGAACTCGCGCAGGAACTCGCCGCCGCCCAGGAAGCCGCGAAGAACGCCGCAGCGGAAGCGAAGCTCGCAGGCGACAAGGCCACCGCCGCCGAGAAGAACGTCGCGAAAGCCAAACAGGCCGCCACCGATGCCGCGCAGAAACTCGCCACACTGCAAAAGAATCTGCCAGCCCTGGCCGCAACGGCGAGTGCCGCGAAGCTGAAAGCCGAGCAGGACTCCGCATTCGCCGCGAAGGAACTCGAGAGTGCCAAAGCCGCCGCCGAGCGCGCCCGCGCCGAATACGAGAAGCGCTACCAGCCCGTGCAGACGGTCGCCGGAAACTGATGCCTTGTAGCGGCGGTCTATGACCGTCGCTGATCGCAGCGGGCGAAGGGCGGCGCGGAGCTTCGGATGGATGCGCTCAAGCTTCCGCCACCGCCCACGGACGCGAGCGACGGTCGCAGACCGCCGCTACAAACAAGGGCTACTTGCCTTTCGCCTCGATGCTCTTCGCAATCATCGAGCACTGGATGGTCACTTTCGTGCCGATCTTGAGATCGCCGGTCACCTTCGAGTCGGCATTGCGGGTGATCTCGACGCGCTGGGTGCCTTTTTGGCTTCCCTGTATGCTTCGAGCTTCGAGCTTCGAACTATCCCAGTGGATCGCCCCTTGCTTCCTCTGTTCGTTGCCCGGGGCGGCCTGCCCGTCCTGATGGCCGCATGACTCCGCGCCTGACGCTCAATCTCCTCCGCACGCTTTTCGTCGCTTTTACGACGTGCGTCGGCTTGATGCTCAGCAGTGAAATCCTGAACAGCGCCACCGTCGGCGCGGCGGCCGGCGCCGCGTTCGGGCTGCTCATCGTTCTCTTCGACCTCCTGCTCAATGGTGTCTCGTTGCGCATCTTCTCCTCCGCCACCGTCGGCCTGCTGGTCGGGTTCCTTTTCTCCCAGCTCCTGCTCGCGTCGAATCTCCTCGCCGCCGTCGCCGCCCAATTTCAGTGGCTCATCGCCCTCGCCGTGTACTCTGCCTTTGGGTACCTCGGCATGATGCTCGCGATCCGCAGCAACCGCGACGAATTCGCCCTCATCATCCCTTACGTACGTTTCCGCCAGGCCCCCGTGCAGGACACGCCGTTGCTCATCGACACGAATATCGTCATCGACGGTCGCGTCGCCGGGATCTGCGCCAGCGGCTTCCTCAGCACCTCGCTGGTCGTGCCGCGGTTTGTGATCGAGGAATTGCACCGGCTCTCCGAATCGCACGACGCGCAGAAACGCGAACGCGGGCGCACCGGGCTCGAACGGCTCGCAAAGCTCCAGACTGATCCGAAGCTCAGCGTCACGATCCACGAGACCGAGTCCGATGCCTCGACCCCGGTGGACATCCAGCTCGTGAAACTCTCGACCATGCTCGAGGCACGGCTCCTCACCAACGATGCCACCGTCTGCCAGATCGCCCGGATGCAGAACGTGCCGGTGCTGAATCTCCACGACCTCACCAAAGCCCTCCGCCCACAGCTCGCCGCTGGTGACGAGCTCCAGCTCTCGCTGGTCAAGGAAGGACGCGACTCGCATCAGGCCGTCGGATACCTCAGCGACGGCACCATGGTCATCGTAAATCATGGCCGGGCTCACCTCGGTCGCACCGTGCCAGTGACCATCGCCAGCGCGCTCCAGACGAGCGGCGGCCGGCTCTTCTTTGCGGAAATGCGAGCGGCGTAGGAACGCGGCGGGCGTGCTACGGAATGCTGAGTTCCGCCCGGCTGTAGAGCGCGCAACGGCCGCCGATGCCTACGCGATCGCCGCGATCCTCGCAGAAAAGCTCGCCGCCCCGCGCCGAGAGCTGTCGCGCGTGCAGCTTCTTCTTTCCGAGCCGCTGGCTCCAATATGGGATCAGCGTGCAGTGCGCGGAGCCAGTGACTGGATCCTCGGGGATGCCCGCGCCCGGCGCGAAGAACCGCGAAACGAAATCGCAGTCGCGGCCCGGAGCCGTGACGATGAGGCCGAGGCAATCGAGCCGCGCGAGCTGCGCCATGTCCGGCTTCAAGCCGGCGACCTCCTCCGCATCGGCTAAGACCGCGAGGTAGTCGCGGGTCTTGTGGACTTCGCGGGGAATCCATCCCAGCCCATCTGCCAGAGCCGCCGGCACGCCCGTCGCCGCCGCCTTCCACGCCGGGAAATCCAGCACTACGGCGCCACCGTCGCGCGTCGCGCCCAGCACGCCGACTTGCGTGTGAAAGCGAATCTCCGGCGCGGCAATCTGGCGTTCCTCGAAAAGCACAAAAGCCGACGCCAGGGTGGCGTGCCCGCAGAGATCGACCTCCCGCGTCGGCGTGAACCAGCGCAGCGCAAACTCAGCTCCGCGCGGCGTCACGAAGGCGGTCTCGGACAGATTGTTCTCCCCCGCGATCCGCTTCAGCACATCGTCCGGCAGCCATTCCTCGAGCAGGCACACTCCCGCCGGATTACCGCCGAAAACGCGATCGGTGAAGGCATCGACCTGAAAGTAGGGGACTCGCATGTCGCGGACTGTGCCCGCGGACCGAGTGGAAAGTGAAGGTGGAAAGTGGAATGGCCTGTCGTCCCCGAACGATGGGCGCGATTCCACTTTCCACCTTCACCGCCCGCTCAATACTCGCACTCGATCTCGATCTTCTCGCAGCAGGTGCAGGTCACCACGATGCGCCGCACCTTGCCACCATCCTCGATGATCTCCACCTGCGGCGCTTCGAGACGTTCGGAGTCGGCGGCGGCGGGTGCCGCGAGCGCTCCGATGCGCGAGGGCGTCAGCGGCTGAAACTCCGAGCTGCCTCGCGAAAGGGCGGACGTGCTGCTGTCGTGGGAGAGTCCTGGCCGGCCGGTGAGAAAATCCTGGAGCATGAGATTAACGATTGGGTGAGAGGCTGATGGTGATGCGTTCGTTGCCGGGAGAGTCACCGGCGCTCTTCGGCACTGGCTTCGTGTCGGCAAAACCGCTCACGCGCTCGATCATCTTGGGATCGACGGCATACTTCACCAGCAGACGCCGCGCCGCGTTGGCGCGATCGGCGGTCAGCTCCCACGGCCCGTAATTCCCATCGCCCTCGCCCGGCAGACTCTGCGCGGCGGCGTGGCCGTCGAGATAGACCTTGAGTTGATTGCGCTCGATGGTCCACGCGAGGTTCTGCATCACCAGGCGGCCCCATTCGGTGACCTCGGCGGAGCCGGGTTTGAAGATCGCGTGCTTGGTGCGGTCGTAGAGCGTGATCTTCAGGGCATCGGAGGTGACGAAGATCTCGACGGCCTTTTCCTCCTGCACGTCCTTCACATTGATCAGCCGGCTGAGCTCGCTGGCCAGCGCCTTCATGAAGGCCAGGGCCGCCGCGGTGGCAGTATCGGAAGTCTCATCCTTGCCCTGCGAACCACCGTCCTTTCCCTGCAACACGCCGACGCTCCGGTCGGTCATCGCGTTGAAGGGCTGCTTAAAGTACTTCGACGTCGCGAGGAGGATTTTTTTGTCCTGCGCGCAGATCCACAAGACCATGAAGAGCGCCATCATCGCCGTGACGAAGTCCGCATAGGCGACCTTCCACGCTCCTCCGTGATGGGCTTCCGCCTTTTTCCTGGCCATCGCTACTTCGTGTTGAGGGCCTTCAGCATTTCCTCCAGTTCCTCGGCGCCGGGCTGGACGCTGTGATCGAGCGAACGCCGCGCCACTTCCACCGCCATGAGCGGCGCCATACCCGTGGCAAAGCCCTCCACGGCTTTCAGGATCGCCGTGTAGTAGAGGAGCTCGACGCCGTTGTTCACCTTGATGCGCGCGGCCGTCGGATTGATGAAGCCATACGCGCCGAAGATGCCAAGAAACGTTCCCGTGAGCGCCGCGGCTACTTTTTCACCGACGACTTCCGGGCCGTCCGCGATGGCGGCCATCGTATTGATGATGCCGAGCACCGCCGCGACGATCCCGATTCCCGGCAGCGAATCGCCGACGAGTTGGAGGACATGGATGGGATGCCCCGCCTCCTCTTCCTTCGCATCGACTTCCTGCTCGAGCAGCGCTCCGATCTGCTCGGGCTTGATGCGCCCATCGATCAGCGGTTTCAGCCCGTTGCAGAGGAAATCGGACTTATGATGATCTTTCAGGAACGAGGGATACTTGCTCAGGATCGGGCTCTTGGCCGGATCCATGACGTGGTCTTCCAGCGCGATCAGCCCATT
>JBGSYE010000436.1:0-4975 GCA_041751075.1 Chthoniobacteraceae bacterium | reverse complement strand
AGCGGCGATTTTCATGAGGTGTCCGGTGGTCATTACGCGCGCGGTCCCCGATGTGGCTGGAGAGATTACGTCAGCCGCTCGCTGATTTCGGCCTTGAGAAGATCATCAATGGTTTCGCGGCGCGAGATCATTTCCACGCTTCCATCTCCCTCCAGCCAGAGCTGCGGCGCGCGGCCGATGGAGTTGTAATTGCTCGACATGGCGTAGCCGTAGGCGCCGGCGTCGCGCAGCGTCAGCAGGTCGCCGGCCACCGGGCGTGGGAGCATCCGCGGGGCGAGCAACTCGTGGTCGTCGCGGGTGAAGATGTCGCCGCTCTCGCAGAGCGGGCCGGCGACGACGATGGGTTCGCGCGGCGTGTTCGGATCTTCGTCGTCGCGGCCGACGATGTCGATCGCGTGGTAGCTGCCGTACATCGCGGGGCGCACGAGATCGACGAAGCCGGCGTCGATCATCGCAAAGGTGGCGCCGCTGCCTTTGGCGTTGTTGCGGGTCTGCTTCACGTCGGTGACGCGGGCGACCAGGGTGCAGCCGGGGGCGACGTAGTAGCGGCCGGGCTCGATCTCCAGGCGCAGCTCGCGGCGTGCGGCGGCGGCGAGGCGCTGGTGGCAGCTCTGGAAGAGATCGCGCAGCGGCTCGATGGGAATCTGCGCGCCGTGCTCGCGGTAGTTGTGCGGGATGCCGCCGCCGAGACTCACGGCGGTGAGCTTGGGGAACTGCTTCATCATCCCGACGAACTCCGCGGCGAGGCGCGTGAGATTATCGTGCAGCTCCTGGAATTGCGGGCCGCTGCCGATGTGCGCGTGGAGCATGGTGATCTCGAGTCCGGCGTCCGCGGCAGCCGTGTTTGTCGCGAAGAGATCGTCGAGCCACACGCCGTGCTTCGAGCTGGGGCCGCCGGTGTCGCACGCATTCACATGGCCGTGGCCAAAGCCGGGGTTCACGCGGATGGAGATCGGCCCGCGATAGCCGGCGCGCACGAGGTCGGCGATCTGTCCCGGCGAGCCGATATTCGGCAGGATGCCGTGCTGCTTGATCACCGCCATCGCATTGTCGCGGAAGACGTCGCAGGTCAGCGCGATCGCGGGCGGATTATTCCCCGCTGGATATCCCGCGTGCATGGCGCGCAGCACTTCATTGCCGGAGACGGCGTCGATCCAGATGCCCGCGGCTTTCATCTCGCGCAGCACCTTCGTCGCCGGACACGCCTTCATGGCAAAGCGCGCCTGCACTCCGGGCGAGTCGCTCATGAATCGCACGTCGCCGATCCGCTGCCGGATCGTGCGGGCGTCGTAGAGCCAGTAGGGCGTGCCGACTTTCTCGGCGAGCGAATGGAGCAGGGTGGGATCGTGGGGCATGGAAAAGGGCGCGGATCATGGGGGCGATGGAGGCGGCGATCAAGTGCAGGACCATCGCCACCCAAAAGACCTCATCGAGCAGCGTGTCCGAAACGTGAAGGCCGCGGCGCAGGCCCGTCGGCACCGGGACTTTCGCGCTCTTGAGTCTGGCCCGCACGGCCACATACTTCCCCGCTCGCCCATCTGCCGATGTCCGGCTTTCTTCTTCCCCCCCAAAAAAACATGGCCCCGGTCTTTCGCGTTTTCCTCCTGCGCTCCGTCTGGAGTCTGGCCCTCGTTTTCCTCGCGCTCTCCGCTACGCAGGCCGTGGAGTATCGGGCGGGGGAGACTTACTTTGGGAACAATCGCTACGTGGAATATCTCGCCGGGGATCTGCCGATCGTGATCGCCGCGCCGCACGGCGGGCGGGAGAAGCCGGCGGAAATCCCCGACCGCAAGGAGGGCACCTTTGCCTTTGACACGAATACGCAGGAGCTGGCGCGGACGATTGCGGAGGTCTTCCAGAAACGCACCGGCCATCGCCCGCACGTCGTCATCTGCCGCGTGCATCGGCGGAAGGTGGATTGCAATCGCGAGGTGGTGGAAGCGGCGGGCGGCAATGAAAAGGCGGGCCGCATCTGGACGGAGTTTCACGGCTTCATCGAGACCGCGCGCCAGTCCGTCGTCGCGCAGCATCGGCGCGGGTTTTTCATCGACCTGCACGGCCACGGCCACCGGGACGCGCGGCTGGAACTCGGCTACCTGCATCGGCGCGAGCTCTTCGCGCTGCCGGATGCGGAGATCAGCCGGCCGGAGGCGATCGCGGCGGGCAGTCTGCGCTCCTTTGCGAGCACCTCTCAGACGCCTTACGCGGCGCTGTTGCGCGGGCCGATGAGTCTCGGTGCGCTCCTGGAAAAGGAAGGCTTCCCTGCAACCCCGAGCCCCGGCAAGCCGGTGCCGTCGGATCCGTATTTTTCCGGCGGGCATAATGTCCAGCAGCACGCCCGCTATGCGCCGGGCTTTGCGGGGGTGCAGATCGAGACGAATTTCAAAGGCGTGCGCGACACGCCGGCGAGCCGGGAGAAATTCGCCCAGGCGCTGCTGAATGCCTTGAAAGTGTACCTCGACGCGAATCTGGGATTGAAGCTGCCCGGGCGTGCGGCGAGCGCGAAGTAGATCTCAATCGCTCTGTGGTCTCTGTGTCTCTGTGTTTGAACGAAAGCCTCATTCCGCCGCAGGGCCGGCGCTGAGCACCCGCCGGAGGAACGCCCACTCATCCGCCGTCTCTTCGATCACCTTGCTCAGCGCGTTGCCGCCGCCGTGGCCCGCCGTTGTCTCGATGCGGATGAGCACCGGCGGGCCGCCTTTCACCTGACACTCCTGCAGGCGCGCGGCGAATTTGAAGCTGTGCGCGGGGACCACGCGGTCGTCGTGATCGGCGGTGGTGATGAGGGTCGCGGGATAGCGCACGCCGGGCTGCAAGCGATGCAGCGGCGAGTAGGCGAGCAGGGTCTTGAAGCCGCCGGGGTCTTCGCTCGATCCGAAGTCGCTCTTCCACGCCCAGCCGATGGTGAACTTGTGAAAGCGCAGCATATCCATGACGCCGACCGACGGCATCGCGGCGCCAAAGAGTTCCGGCCGCTGCGTCATGCACGCGCCGACGAGCAGGCCGCCATTGCTGCCGCCGGCGATGGCGAGCTTTGCGGAGGAGGTGATCTTTTCCGCGATGAGCCACTCCGCCGCAGCGATGAAGTCGTCGAAGACATTCTGCTTCTTCTCCCTGATCCCCGCGAGGTGCCAGTCGCTGCCGTATTCGCCGCCGCCGCGCAGATTTGCCATCGCAAAGACGCCGCCCATTTCCATCCACACGAGATTCGCGATGCTGAAGCCAGGCGTGAGCGGGATGTTGAAGCCCCCATAGCCATAGAGCAGCGTGGGGTTCGCGCCGTCGCGCTTCAGGCCGCGCCGGTGGGTGAGAAACATCGGGACGCGCGTGCCGTCTCCGCTGCGGTAGAAGACTTGGCGGGTCTCGTAGGCGCCGGGCTGGAAATCGACCTTCGGCGCGCGGAAGACGGTCGTTTCATTCGTCGCGAGATCGAGCCGGTAGATGGTGCCCGGCGCGGTGAAGCTGGTGAAGGAATAGAAAGTCTCGGTGTCCGTGCGCTTCCCGCCAAAGCCTCCGACGGAGCCGAGCCCCGGCAGCGCGATCTCGCGCACGAGCTTCGCGCGGATCGCCTTGCCATCCCAGGCGAAGACTTTTACCCGAGAGTGCGCATCCTGGAGATACTGGCAGAGGAATTGCCCGTTCACGATGCTCACGCCTTTCAGCGGCTCGGCGGCTTGCGGGATGACTTCGAGCCAGTTCGCGCGGTGCGGCTTGCGGATGTCGATGGCGATGACGCGGCTGCGCGGCGCCTCGAGATCCGTCTCGAAAAAGAAGACCGGGCCGTCGTTGTCGATGAAGTCGTAGCTGGCGTCGAAGTCGTTGAGCAACTCGACGACCTCCGCTTTCGCGTCGGTGAGGTCTTTGTAGAAGAGCCGGTTCTTCGGATCGGTGCCCTGGGAGACGTGGATGATGAGATACCTGCCATCGTCGGTGACGTGGCCGTTCAATCCCCAGTCGGCGTGATCGCGCCGTTCATACACCAGCACGTCCTCGTCCTGCTTCGTGCCGAGCTGGTGGTAGTAGAGCTTCTGAAACTCGTTCTTGCCGGTGAGTGCGTCGCCCGGCTTTGGCGCATCGAAGCGGCTGTAGTAAAAGCCGCTGCCGTCCCTGGCCCACGAAGGCGTCGAGAATTTCACCCACTCGACGACGTCCTCCAGATCGCGCCCGGTCGCCACGTCGCGCACGCGATTCTCCTCCCAGTCCGAGCCGGAGCGCTGGAGGCCATAGACGAGTTTCGTGCCGTCGTCGCTCGGCACGGCATCGGTCATCGCGACGGTGCCGTCGGCGGAGAGTTTATTCGGGTCGAGCAGCTCGCGGGGCTCGGCGGTGAGCGAATCGGCGACCATGAGCACGCGCTGATTCTGGAGCCCGGAGTTGTAGGAAAAGAAATAGCGCCCGCCCTCGCGTTGCGGGACGCCGAAGCGTTCGTAGTTCCAGAGCTTGGTCAGGCGTTGCTTGATCTTCTCGCGCTCGGGGATCGTCTCGAGGAAGCCGAAGGTCACCTTATTCTGCGCCTCGACCCAGGCCTGGGTCTCGGCGGAGTTGTCATCTTCGAGCCAGCGATAGGGGTCGGCGATCCTCGTGCCGTGGTAGTCATCGACCTGAACGGCTTTGCGAGTGGTCGGGTAGGTCAGAGCGGGTTCCTTGGCGGGCATGGTGGAGAGCGGGAGCAGGATCGCGAGGATCCCGGCGGTGGAGGCATTCATGGGCGCCAGAGAGCTACGCGGCCCCCGCGGGCTTGCCACGGAAAAAGATCGGACCGCGCGGCCCCCGCTGCCTCGCGGCATTCGATTCGCGAAAGGGCAGGGGAGGGATACGATCCGGACGCCATGAAATGCCAGCGCCCCGACTTCACCGCCGTCCTCCTCGCCGGAGGCCGCTCCACGCGCATGGGCTGCGACAAGGCCGCGCTCGTGATCGATGGCGCACCGCTGTGGCAACGCCAGCTCGCCACCTTGCGGTCGCTCGATCCGCG
>JBGSYE010000435.1:0-4303 GCA_041751075.1 Chthoniobacteraceae bacterium | reverse complement strand
GCGCGCAGCGCCATGCGCGCGAGCGTCGGCCCCATCTTGCCGCCCGCGCCGAGCACGAGCACGTCGCCGTCGATGCCACGCAGACTCTCGATCACACCATCGGTCGGCGCGCTCAGGCGGTCTTCGAGCTGCGCAATGGTTTCGATCGGCGTCATGTCACTGCGCTGCTGTCTCCTCCGCTTTGAAAATCGACTGGCTGCGCAGCCGGAAAGGCGGTGGCGCATCGGCGGGCAGCGACTTCAGCGCTGCCGCGAGCCGTTCGCGCGCGGCGACGTGCTCGGGTGCGGTGCTGGCGGCGAGATCGGTTGTCTCGTCCGGGTCGCGTTCCGCGTCGAAGAATGCGCCGGTCGAGTAGAGTTTGTGGCGCGTGTCACGGACGACGCGGACGTTTGCATACTGGTTGAATATCCACTCGCGCGCGGGCCTCGCGCCGCTTTCACCGCGCAGCATCGCGGCGTGCGAGCGGCCATCGAGCAAGACTCCCGCGGGCTTAGGGACGCCGGTGAGATCGCACAGCGTCGGGAGGACATCCGAGAAATCCGCGAGCGCGATCGTGCGCCCGCCCGGGATGAGCTTCGGCGAATTCGCGAGCAGCACCACGTCTCCGCCCGCCTCGTTGAGCTGGTAGAGCCCGCCCTTTACGGCGCGGCCATTGCGGCGCGCCGTGCGTTCCTTTTCCGTGCCGTTGTCACTCGCGACGATCAGCAGCGTGTTCTCGCGCAGCTTGAGTTCATCGAGCCTCGCCGCGACTTCTCCCACGAGCTGGTCGGCGTAGCGCACCATGTCGGCAAACATCTCCTGATGCGGGCGGTCCGTGGATTTGTTCAGCGGCGTCGGCACCACCGGCTCCACGAAGCTCTTCCCGTGCGTGAGCACCATCGGGTAGTAAAGCACGAAGGGCTCGTCGCGATGCCGCTGGAGAAAGTCGAGCGCCGCCGCGTGCATCACGTCGGGCCCGAATTTGCCCGGATGCGTCTCGCGCCTGCCATTGCGGATCAGCACCGGATCCCAGTATCGGCTCTCGATGAGCGGCATGAATCGCGCCGTGAGCGAGACCGACCGCGCCGCGACCGCGGCGAGATAGCTCGCGTGATCGGCCTTGCTGAGCCGGTCGGTGTCGATACTGCCCGGCCACACGAGATGCTCGTCGAAGCCGTGCCGGCGCAGTACGTCGGGTTCGTCGTAGAGATTGTTGATCTGCCATTTGCCGACGATCCCCGTCGCGTAGCCCGCATCGCGGAACTGCCGCGCAAACACGACCTCGCGCGCCGGATCGAATCCGCCGCCGCGGTAGAGCGCCGCGTCGTGGTGCATCGTGAAGCCCGACCGCAGCAGATAGCGCCCGGTGAGCAGGACCATGCGGCTCGGCCCGCACACCGGCGGTGTATAGCAGTGCTCGAAGCGCACGCCTTCGCGCGCGAGCCGGTCGATCTCCGGTGTGCAGCCTTCTTCGCTCCCGTAGCAGCCGAACCACTCCTGTCCGCAGTTGTCGATGAGGATGAGGACGACGTTTGGCGGGCGATCCGCGGCGGAGGCGATGCCGCAAAGGAACGCAAAAAGGATGAGGCGGTTCATGCGAGGATGGATTTCACCACCTCACCGTGGACATCGGTGAGTCGGAAGCGGCGGCCCTGGAACTTGAAGGTGAGCCGCGTGTGATCGAGCCCGAGCAGGTGCAGGATCGTGGCGTTGAGGTCATGCACATGCACGGGATCGCGCACGACGTTGTAGCAAAACTCGTCGGTCTCGCCATGCAGCACGCCGCCCTTCACGCCGCCGCCAGCGAGCCACATCGTGAAGCAGCCGCCGTGATGATCGCGGCCATAGTTGGACTGTTCGAGTTTGCCCTGGCTGTAGGTCGTGCGGCCGAATTCCCCGCCCCAAATCACGAGCGTCTCATCGAGCAGGCCGCGGTCGCGCAGGTCGCGAATGAGTGCGGCGCAGGGTTGATCCACGTCCTGCGATTGCAGCCGCAGATCGCTCGGGAGGTTGTAATGCTGGTCCCAGCCGCGGTGGTAGAGCTGGATGAAACGCACGCCGCGCTCGGCCATGCGGCGCGCGAGCAGGCAGTTCGCGGCGAAGGTGCCTGGCACGCGCGCCTGCGGGCCGTAGGCGGTGAAGGTCGCATCGCTTTCGTCGCGCAGGTTCGTCAGATCCGGCACGCTCGATTGCATCCGGAAGGCCATCTCGTATTGCGCGATGCGCGTCTCGATCTCGGGATCGATCTCTCGCGCGCACGACGCGCGATTCAGCGCCTCGACCGCGTCGAGTTGCTCGCGCCTCGCGCCCGCGTCGAGACCCGGCGGATTCGAGAGATACAGCACTGGATCTCCGCTGCTGCGGAACGCGACGCCTTGATGACTCGAAGGCAGAAACCCGGTGCCCCACAGCCGCGCGTAGAGCGGATCGGCCGGCCGCGCCGCGCTGCCGCGCGAGATGAGCACGACGAACGCGGGCAGGTTTTCATTCGCGCTACCCAGCCCGTAACTCGTCCAGGAGCCAAGGCTCGGGCGGCCGGGCTGCTGGTGGCCGGTCTGGAGAAACGTGACCGCCGGATCGTGATTGATCGCCTCCGTGTGCATCGAGCGGATGAAGCACACGTCGTCCACGACGCCCGCTGTGTGCGGCATCAGCTCGCTCACCCACGCTCCACACTTGCCGTGCTGTTTGAAAGCAAAGATCGACGACGTGATCGGCAGGGTCTTCTGCCCACTCGTCATCCCCGTGAGCCGCTGCGTGCCGCGCACGGAGTCGGGCAGTTCCTTGCCGTGCATCGCGCGCAGGCCGGGCTTGTGATCGAAAAGATCTAGCTGCGACGGCCCGCCATGCTGGAAGAGATAGATCACGCGCTTCGCCTTCGGCGCAAAGTGCGGCGCCGCCTCCGCGCGTCCGAGCAACGATGCAAGCGCCGCCGCGCCGATCCCGGTCGCGCTGCGGCCGAAAAACTGCCGCCTCGTGAGTGCGGCCTGGCGTACGAGGAAGCGACTCGTGTTCATCGTCCGGAAGTTAGCTCACCGAGCCGGGCTCGGGGATTGTGCAGCGTGTCGGCAGTTTCCGTGCTGGCAAGCGCGTATGGATAGCGCCCCGTGAGCAGCGTTTTGGCGGCGCGGCGACGCTGGAATCCGCGCTGGCGCCGATCGTACGAATCCCCGGCGTGCGTCAGCATCCGGATAGCGATAAGTGCAGGAGTGTATCTCATGACCGAAATGGCTGCGACGAGGATGGAGAGGAATGGGCGCATGGTTTTGAAAGGTTACGCGACGCTCAGTATTGCAAGTCTGTCCAGCGCTGGCCACGAGATCGTCGTGCCCAAGCCCAAGTCCTTCGCATTTGCCCGCATCCGGGTTGAAGTGATCCGCCTCGTCGCACTGATTCCCGCCGGCCAATTCACCACCTACGGCAGCATCGCCGTTCACATGAACGTGACGGCACGCCACGTCGCCTCCGTGCTGAGCCGCCTCACGGAGGACGAGTCCGCCACGCTGCAGTGGCATCGCGTCGTCGGCGCGGACGCGCGCATCAGTCCAAACATGGATACCGCGCTTTCCCGAAAACAGCGCGCACGGCTGAGAGCCGAGGGCATGAAGATCGACGCCAGAGGTTTCATCCAGGACTGCGACACGCATTTTCACCTCGTCGGACCGCGCCGGAGCATCCGTTGGAGCCAGGGTTGAGCCGCGTACTTCCGTGTGGTAAAAAACATCGAAGCTGGCGCGTTGGCGTCCGGTTTTCCGGAACGGTTGAAGAACGATCAGCCAACAAACTCAGGGCTTCAACTCATCCGAAACGGTTTGCCCAGGTGGATGGTGCGCCCGGCCTTCGGATACCAGCCCTGCGGTGCGTGGGTGCTCGTGTGCAGATAACACTGCACATGAACCTCGGTGCTGCCTTCGGTGAAAGTGAGCGCATCGTCATACCGCCCGCCGCGGGACGGTTGACCGCATCCGGAGATTGACAGCCCCAGTGCCGGTCGCTAGTGTTTCGTAAACGAAACATCTTATGTCCGCCCCGCGACACCAAGAACGGCACACCTTCGCCATCCCGCCCAAATCCTCGGACGGTCTCGTCTGGCTGCTCGGGCGGGCGTATCTGAACTACACCGTGTTTTTGCAGAAGGAACTGGAGGCCAGCGGGCTCGCGGATAAGGTGCGGCCGGGCATGGGGCACTTGCTCTTCGCGCTCTTCAACGAAGACAGCCTGACCTTGCGCGACCTGACGGCGCGCACCGGCCTCGCGCCGTCGTCCGTGACGGAGATGGTGCAGCGCATGCAACGCGCGGGGGTGCTGACGCGCACACGCGACA
>JBGSYE010000434.1:0-3886 GCA_041751075.1 Chthoniobacteraceae bacterium | reverse complement strand
CGGATCGGGCGAGGGCGGACGTGATTCTTTTTGCGCATCGGTGTGGTTGGACTTGCGGCGCGCCGCCCTTTAGCTGCCGACATGCCAGCGCTCGCTCAGGGAGTGCAGAAACAGTGCGCGACTTTTCGATCCAAATGATGAATATCATTCATACATGTCGCAACCGCTTGATGGCAGACAGCTCCGCGCCTTCTCGGTCCTCGCCCGCACGGGCAGTTTCACCCGCACGGCTCAGGAGCTTCACCTCACCCAGAGCGCGATCAGCCACGCGATCAAGGGGCTGGAGAGCGACATGGGTTGTCGCCTTTTGGACAGAATGGGCAAAACCGTGGTGCTCACGCAGGCCGGAGAACAACTGCTGGTGCGGGTCGAGCGCATCCTCGAGGAAATGAGCAGCGCCCGCGCGGAACTCGGCCGGCTCGGCAAATGGGGCAGCAGCCGGCTGCGCATCGGCGCGAGCACCACCGCCTGCCAGCACGTCCTTCCGGGCGTGCTGCGCGAATTTAAGCAGAGCTTCCCGCAGTGCGCGATCTCCATCCAGCCCGGCGACACTCCCGAGAATATCGAAGCCTTGCGCGCGCATCAGATCGACCTCGCGGTGAATCTCGAACCGCGCCGCGAGGAGCAGCTCACCTTCCGCCCGATGTTCACCGACGAGTTGCAATTCATCGTGAGCCCGCAGCATCCGTGGGCGCGTGCCGGCAAGGTCACGCGTGAGGACATTGCCCGCGAGCATTACATCCTCTACGGCAAGACGAGTTACACCTTCCGGATGATCGAGGCCTACTTCCGCGAGGAGGAGATCGTCCTGCACAGCCTGCTCGACCTCGGCAACATGGAGGCCATCAAGGAACTCGTGAAGCTCGGGCTCGGCATCAGCATCCTCGCGCCGTGGACCGCGCGCGGGGAGATCGCGGAGAAGTCGCTGGTCGCGCTCCCGCTCGGCCGGCGCAAGCTCAAGCGCCGCTGGGGCGTCCTCCACTGGAGCGGACGGCGGCTGTCGTTGCCGGAGGAAACGTTCGTGGGGCTGTGCGAGAGCGTTTCGGAGAAGCTGGGATGAATGTCGCGATCGGTACCTGCGCGTGGAGCTTCGACGACTGGCGCGGCGTCTTTTACCCCGAGCATCTGCCGCCGAATCGCCGGCTCGAATTCTACGCGCAGCACCTCAACGCGGTGGAAGTGGACTCGACCTTCTACCACACGCCGACGCCGCAGGTCGCCGCGCACTGGTGCGAGGTCACTCCGCCGGATTTCACCTTCACCTGCAAGCTGCCGAAGGAGATCACCCACGATCGCCGGCTCCGGGAGAGCACGGAATTCGTGCATCAGTTTCTCGACGGCATCGCGCCGCTGCGCCCGAAGCTCGCGTCCGTGCTCATCCAGTTGCCGCCGTCGTTTTCGGTGAAGCACGACGAGACCGCGCTGCGCGATTTCCTGCACGCGCTGCCGCGGGAGTGGCCCTTCGCCATCGAATTCCGCAACCGCGACTGGCACCTCCCGCGCATCGCGCATCTCCTCACCGAGCACGGCATCGCCTGGGTGTGGAGCGACATGACCTCGCTCGCCCGGCAATCGGAAGGCGCGCTGGAGTTTGCCCCGGAGACCGCCGGCCTCGCCTACATCCGCCTGATGGGCGATCTGGATACCAAGTACAGCGCGGATGGCTCACAGTTGCATACCTATCAGGGTGTAATGTGGCCGCGCGACCCCTCGCTCGACCTCTGGGCCGCGCGCATCCGCGAAATCCTCACCCGTCTGCGCCGCGTCGTCGTGCTGGTGAACAATCACTTCGAGGGCTTCGCTCCGCAGACCTCCACCCGCCTCGCGGAGCGCCTCGGTTTGCAGATTTACCTGCCGTCTCCCGCAGAACTGCGCGGATGCGGGAACGAACCGGGACAGATGAATCTGCTCTGAGATGAGTCACCCTGGAGGTCCGGCGCCCCGGTGGCGGGCCGGGCACACGGCGATTCTGCCGCGGCAAAGCTGCCACGGAGCGAGCATCCCCAGGCGCAGTCCGGGCAACGAGGACGACGAGGAAGACAAATGTCGTCGGGATTGACTCCGGCACTCGATCGCAGGTCCAATCGCCGGATGCGCTCCTCCCTTTTCCTGCCGACCCTTGCAGCCTCCACGGCGCTCGCCGTCAGCCCGCTCGAAGACGCGCGGCGCCCCGTCGCCACGACCGCCGCGCAGCCCGCCTCGGAGGCGGCCCGGAAGCTGGGCTTGCCCCCAGGCTTTACCGCGCAGGTCGTCGCTGCCGAGCCGGATGTCGTGCAGCCCGTCGCTTTCACCATCGACGATCGCGGGCGGCTCTGGGTGGTGGAGAATACGAATTACCCGGCGTGCCCCGGCGAGCCCAAGGACAAGGTGCTCGTCTTTGAAGATGCGGATGGCGATGGCCGGGCCGAGAAGCGCACGGTCTTCATCGACCACGCGACTTTCACCACGGGCATCGCGGTCGGCTTTGGCGGCGTGTGGCTCGGGTCGCCGCCGGACTTGGTGTTCATCCCGGATCGCGACGGCGACGCGAAGCCCGACGGCCCTGCCGAGAAGGTGCTCGATGGCTGGGGCAATGAGGACACGCACGAGACGCTGAACAATTTCATCTGGGGGCCGGACGGCTGGTTGTATGGGACGCAGGGCGTCTTCACGCAGTCGAAGGTGGGCCGGCCTGGCGCGCCGGACAGCGAGCGGGTGCGGATCAACGCGGGAGTCTGGCGCTGGCATCCGACGAAGAAGAAATTCGAGCTCTACTGCGAAGGGGCGAGCAACCAGTGGGGCATCGACTGGAACGATCGCGGGCAGGCGTTCTTCGCGGCATGCGTGATCCCGCACATGTGGCACGCGATCCAGGGCGCGCGCTACAAGCGGCAGGCCGGAGCGCATTTCAATCCGCACACTTACGAAGACATCCAGACGATCGCGTGGGGGAAGTATGAGAAGGCCGCGTACTGCGGGGCGATGGTCTATCTCGGCGGTCAGTGGCCGGCGGAATGGCGCGACACCTTTTTCTTCCACGACATCCATATGAACAAGCTGCGCAATGAGAAGATGGTGCGCAGCGGCTCCGGCTATGTGAGCCAGCGGAACGTCGATTTCATCGTCGCGAACGATGCGTGGTATCGCGGCGTCAGCGCACAGTACGGGCCGGACGGCTCCGTCTTCATCAGCGACTGGTATGACCGCGTGCCCTGCCACCAGCAGCGGGACTTCACCGACCGCACGAACGGGCGGCTCTACAAGATCGTGCATGAGGGAGTGAAGCCGGCGCCGGTCGATCTCGCGAAGGCGACCGATGCGGAACTCGTCGAGATGCAGCTCCAGGCCAATGACTGGTGCGTGCGCCACGCGCGCCGCATCCTCCAGGAACGCGGGCCGAAGCCCGAAGTCCACGCCGCGCTGGCAAAGATGCTCACGGAGAATCCCGACGAAACGCGGCAGCTCCGAGCGCTGTGGGCGTTGCACGGCGCCGGCGGGCTCACGGAGGCGATCGCGATGGATGCGCTGAAGAGGAAGAGCGAATACGTCCGGGCGTGGACGATCCAGCTCGCGTGCGAAGACGGGCGCCCGTCCGAGGCGCTGCTCGCAGAATTTGCGCGGCTCGCGAAGGGCGATCCGTCCCCGCTCGTCCGCCTGTATCTCGCCTCCGCCGCGCAGCGCATCGCCCTCCCGCAGCGGTGGCCGATCCTCTCCGCCCTCGCCGCGCACGCCGGGGACGCGAGCGATCCGAATCTCCCGCTGATGCTCTGGTATGCCGCCGAGCCGGCCGTGGCGGCAGACATCACACGCGGCGCCAGCCTGCTCGCAAACTGCCGGATTCCGAAGGTGCAGGAATTGATCGCGCGTCGCATTGCCGGGCTGGCGATGGGGAGGCGGAATTGAACGT
>JBGSYE010000433.1:0-9237 GCA_041751075.1 Chthoniobacteraceae bacterium | reverse complement strand
GGTGAACCACTACCGCACCGAACGCGAGCCGGTCGATGCGTTCACGAAGTGGTTTGGCTGGGAAACCTGAGAACTCACTTGGCTGGCGCGGCCGGTTTCACGACTTCCAGGATATACTTGTCGATGCCGGACCAGATGGAGGGGTAAGGCAATCCTTGCCGGTTGAGGGAATGGCCCAGTTTCACCCGGTCTTGAATGCCGAACGAGGTGTATTTTTCCACGATCTTGATGCCAAACTTCGGGTCGTGCTTGTCGTATCCCTTGGCATCTGGCGAAAGGTCTGAAACGCCGGGAGGTCGAAAATAAGTGAACATCAGCGAAGGGGAATCGACATGGACTTCATGGGTCGGGAGCCAGACCTCCGGAGCGCTCCAGGCAATCAAGGGAAGCGCCTCCTGCACGTGGATGCCCTTGATGGATGGATGCTTGCTGTGAGCCAGCGACCAACTCACCACACTGCCTCGTGAGGTCCCGCCAATGACGATGTTGCTCGCGTCCAGGCCGTGGGTCTTGGCATTGTCTAAAACCCACTGGAACGCCTTTTCGCAGTCGCTCCAGCAGATCCTGGTATCATCGGACCCGTTCGGCCGCTTGATGGAACCCCAACTCACCACGGAAATGCCGTCATCCAACAAATCCGCCGCAAAGTTGTCCGACTGACGAGGGCCGCTTCCGTTCGCATGGGCATAAAAGTAGACCGGGGTTGGGCCTTTTGAATCCGCCTTGTATAACAACAGCCATTGCCTCGACTCAGCTCGGTATGGGTGCTGCGACGGCTGCTGCGCGTGCAGTCCCATGCAAGTAAGAAGCAACAGGGCGGCGATTGTGGCGAAAGGGTCTCTCATGCGGGTTTTCGTTCGTTTTCTTGTTTGCTTTGAAAGGCGAAAAATCGGCGCTCAATCACCTTGGCCAGACGATCCGAGAAAGCGTTCGTGAAGCCGCCAGTTGTTCTTTCGGACGGAGTCCACCAGGGCTTCGTAGGGTTTGCCGTCCACTTGCAGCAGACCTTGTTTGAGCAGCTTCTGCCCGCCCTTGTAGCGGTCGATGTATTGACAGCGACTGTATCCGATCAGGAAGGGAGTCGCGAAGCCTTGCTCCAGGTAACTCGCGTGCGCCTTGGCCACGCTGGACACGTCGGGCAGCGTTCTCCACATGACCTTCGGGTGTTCAGGTGTCGTGAAACTCGATTGGTGGTCACAGATCATCACCGGCTTTCCGGTTCTCCGATGCAACTGTTCGAGGGTCTTTGCGGGATACTCCGTGGCATCGGGTTGGACCGACACCACATCAATCCACGGAAGCGCCTCCTGAATGACGTCCCAAGGCAGTGACCTGCCGGCGTAGCGCTCTCCGAACGCCAGCGTGCCCGGCGCCAGCTTGCGGGTGAGAGGTCCGATGAATGAATAGACTTCCCTGGCGATCAGAACCAGAAAGGCCTCGTCCGTTGCGCCCTCGCCGTGTTCCCGAAGGAACCGCTCGTGTCTAATTTTTCCGGGCGCATCCGGCGGCAGCGCCCGAATGGCATCGACCCAGGTTTGGCCGGCCGTGCGCCTCGCGTCCTCGAGATCCCAGGAAGGCATGTCCGTCCAGTAGATGCCGATCAGATTCGGATGGCCGCCGAAGGCTTTCACCATGGCTTCGATCGATTGGCTGGCTTCTTTCTTCCATTCGTCGCTGAAGACATCGGGAAACTCGACCTGTCTGCCCATCCAGGAGCTGACCTTGCCGGTCGGATCACAACTGGCAAAGTGCGGAAGCAGCTTCCGGGTGCTCGGGTGCGAATCATAGCCCAGGCTGTTGTAGCCCCACTGGCGGAAGTGAGCCAGCAACTCAGCATTGGCCTTGTCCCAGTCGCCTTCGAGCGTTTGCTTGAAGTAGTCGAACCTCGATTCTTCCGAACGGGCGAGCCCTCCGGTATGGGTCACCCCGATGGCGATGAAGCCGTGCCCTTCCGGTGTCACGAGAAACTGCCGTCCGCCGATGGTCTCCAAGTGAAATCGCCCGGTCGCCATGCCCTTGTGGGAAAGGTAGCCGCCATAGCGGTCGAAGCCCTTCTTTTCCGGGAAGACTTCAGCACTCAGGCCGCCGGACATGAGGCCGGCCGCCAAAGCGATGGTGAGGAGTTGTTTGGCCTTCATGCAGTGCATCCCTTCAAGGTGTGGCGATCGAGTAGAGCTCGCTCACGCAGGATTTCAGCACTTGCTCCAGTGTCGCGTAGGGCGCGCCTGTTTCGGTGAGAAGGCCGGAGTGCTGGCGCTCCTTTTTCCGATCAATGCGGTTGGTGGCGTCGATGAGTCCGCAGTAGTGCCAGCCGACAAATTCCGGACGGGCGAAGGCGCTTCGAAAAAATTCCTCCGTCCACTCGGCCCGCTGGTCGAGGCTGTCCGCCACGGGGCCGTAGGGCCGCGGCATGGTGTCGGTGACCATGGTGAAGGCCGAATCCCCGTTGATGAACGGCTTGTCCACAGCCTTTGACCAGCGATCCAGCCCGGGCTTCTGAGTCTCGTAGCGGGCATACATCTGATACAGGACGATGTCGGTGAAGCGGCTGGTCACTGGGAGGACCGTGTCGAGGGAGTCGGTGTTGGCGTTGATCTTGTCACCGACAAACAGGTGATTGGGATCGTAGCGGCGAATGGCGTCCTTGGCGGTCTGGTAGTAGCGGGTCACTACCGCCTTGAGAAACTCGATGTTGTCGCGGGTTTCATTTGCGTTGGACAGGTCGGTGGCGGGACGCCAGTTCTCCGCCGCCGCAAGGGTGTCGAACGATTCGAACGGGGTGCCGTAGGTGAGGTTGAAGTCTTCGATCCGTCTCTTGTAAAGATCCTGCATGGTCCGGACATAGGCCTGTTTTCCCGGCGCCGTGCCATCGAGATTGCGGAGACGACGGGGCCAGCCGATGCGCGAAGCTCGCGCGGCTCCACCAATGACATCGGGGCGTTCCCGGCAGTCCTCCTCGGTGAACAAAGGGCAGTCGGTCATGGAATAGCCGAGCAGAAAGGGGTCACTCGCAAGGGGAGCAGCGATCTGCTTGGCGAGTTGATCGCAATGCCGGGCGAACTCCGGTGAAAAGACGTCGAGGAAATTGCTGTCCGGGATTCCCGGCTCTGTGGCGATGTCCGGTTTCCAGTGAGGAATGTCCACAAAGCGAACCGGCTGCATGTAAGGCAGAGCGGGGGCGGGCTTGTTGATCACTTCCAGACTGGTGTGCACACCCGCCGTGTTGAAACCATACTGTCGGCAGGTTTCCAGATACCATGACCTCAGCGCCGCGCGGAAGGCGTTGGAATCCGTCACCTTCGCGCCGAACCGCTTTTCCCAGGCCTCGCGGTTGTGATCCTGATTCCAAAGGAACGGCTCCAGGTGATTGATTCCCCAACTGAGGAAGGCGTTTCCCTCCGGTGTGACGATCCACCAACGGTCCGCCTTCTCGACGCGGAAGAAGCCTGTGGCATTGAACTTCTTGCCGGGCCACCCGCCAAAGCGGTCCGTGGCTGATTTCGGATCAGCGCCAAACAAGCGCATGGAACCGGTGAGAGCCGGGCCGAGGGCGCCCGCGGCGGCGAGTTGGATAAAGTCACGTCGTTTCATGGATGGAGTTAGTTTTCAGGTGGAGCCAGCGTGAGCACGCGGACTTGGTCGTAACCGTTTTCGGGGTTGCCGTAGGCATGGATGCTGAGCGTGGAGAGGTCCTGGGAGAGGATGACTTCGTCGGGCTCCCAGCCGGGCTTGGCTTCGGCATTGCCGTGAATGTCCCAGGGGGGCTCCAATCCGCGCGGACCGATGGCGGCCGGGTAATGCACGGAGGGGACGCCAAAGAGGGCGTCGGAATCGCGGAGGTGAAGTCCATTGCAGATGACTCCGACGATGGGCTGGTCAAAGCGAATGACTCCGCGGACCTGCTCCTTGGAGCTGGGGCGGAAGTGAAGCAGGTAGCTGTTCACCCGCGTGCCGGCGGGAAGGGTCCGGCGGATGTTGCTGAAGTCGCGGTAGCTGCCGGGAGCATTGAGGGTGACTTCGATCGCGGCGGTCAGGGCGACCCCTTGCTGCTCGGCAATGAGATCGATCCAGTTGCCTTCCACGGGCTGCCTGGCGAGGTCGGAGGCGTCGAGTTGGTCGGCGATGCGAACGGAGCCGCGCAGCATTCGCACACCGAGGTCGGCGTGGCGCGGGTCGCCCATGAGATCGGCGCGGGTGTGAAGCGGAATCTCGGTCGGAGCGAGATCCGTGGAACCGACAAACCGGCGCGCCTGTCCGCCTTCGATCATGATGCCCGGCGTGGTGCCGCCCGGGTGACGGGGAAGCACTTCGACGAGGCCCTCGAGAACGTGGACATCGGTCCGCCCTTCGCGGCTCACCGCAAGCCCGAACTCGGTGCCGAGATCGATCACCTCGGACTGCGGGGAGGTGACCGTGAATCCCAGCGCCTCGTGCGGAATCCGCGCGACGAGATTGCCCGACTCCAAATGGAGGTGCCGCGGGCTTTTCAGCTGAAACGTCGCGGGTCCGCTCACGCTGACCTTGGCGCCATCGGTGAAAAGCAAATCGATGGACCCGCGGTTGAGCGCGTAGTCGCCGACAGGGAGCGCCTGGTTTTCAGGCGGGGCTTTTCCCCTCCAATTGGCATCGGTGGAGGCGACGATGCGGGCGACGCCTTGAGCAGTAGATTCGTTTCCGCCCCAGATGGAGACAGCGATGGCGGTGAATCCGACGACCAGGATCGCTGCGGCGGCGGAAAGCCATGGCACAATTCGAAGCGGCCTTGCCTCGGGGAGAGGAGTGATCGGTTCGAAGCGGGCGTCGGGGGCACCGGAGAAGTGATCGGCGAGGCCTCCGTGAATCCAAAGCCGGGCACGAAATTCGTCCCGGGCTTCGCGCGAAGCGGCGAGGCGGGCGTTGAGCGCGGCCATCTGCCCGTCGTCGAGAGACTCGGCAAGGTAGCCGTCGATCAGGTGGTCCAGTTCGTCCGGACTCATGCGGTGCCCTCCTGTCGTTCGACGCATGCGCGGAGTGCCGCGCGGGCGCGGGAAAGGGCCACGGAAACGGCATTCGCCTCCCAGCCCATTTTATCGGCGATGGCGGCAGGCTTGAAATTTTCCCGGTATTGAAGCTCGATCATCCTGCGCGGCTTGGGCGCGAGCTTTGCGAGGCACTTCGCGAGAGCGCGGCGCCTCGCAGCGTCACGAACAGGGTCGGCCTCGTCCGTTTCCGCTGCGAGTTGGTCGATGACCTCGTCGGTCAGGCGATGGCGGGCGCGATCTTCGCGGCGCAGCTGTTCGAGAGCCTTGAAGCGGGCGATGGTGAGGACCCAGGCTTTGAAGTTGGTGCCCGGCTCGAAGTCGTTCGCCTTTGCGGTGATGGTGAGAAAGATTTCCTGCACGACATCTTCGGCCTCGCTCGGATTCGGCAGCAGCGAGAGGATGAAATACTTCACGACAGCAATGTGCTGGACAAACAACTGCTGAACTTGGGTGGTTTGATCGGCGCCGCGCATCGGATTTTCGACCAGAGATGATCGCTCTGGAGGAACCTTAGCAGAGAAGGTCTCGAAATTTCGCGACATGACGATGGACGGAGGGCCTGTTGAAAAAGTCTCCGATAGGGCGCGGACCATGAGGCCGGCAAAGGTTCTTCCGGAAATGGAATGGGTTTTTGAACGGGTTGGAGAGAAGAGGTGGGGATGAAAGACACGGAATTTTATGAGCACATTGTTGGATTGAAAACGCCGTGGGCCGTGGAGGCAGTGAAGTGGGATACCGGGAGCAAATCGGTGGAAGTGAAGGTTGGGCAAGAGGCGGGAACCTTGTGGGCGAGCGAGGCGGGGCAGCGGCTGCCGGTCGATGATCATGTGGAGCGGTCCACGTGCCGAGGAACTCGCCGATCAGCGCCTGGTGATTCCCCATTTGAATATGCTCCGCCACGCCGCCACCCACCTTGGATTTAAGCTGATCGGAAAGATATTGGAACCGCTCGCCCTGTCCGACCGGATCGATGATGAAGCAGACGTAGCCGAGCCGCGCGAGACCTTGTGCAAAGGACTGATATGGCGCCGCGGCCTTGCCATTGAGCGAATGCCCGCACAACCCGATCACGCCCGGCATCGGCTGCTTGCGTCCCTTCGGCACGTAAAGATTGCCCGTGACTAAAAAGTTCGTCCGGCTCTCGAAGATCACGCACTCGATGCGATAAGTCTCGCGCTCGACCACCCGCGTCACCTTCGCATTGAGCGGCGTCTTTTCCGGCAAAGGACCAAAGGCCTCGCGGATGCGCGCCTGCGCGGACTGCACGAAAGCCTCCGCGTCCGCCCTGGTCTTCACCGCATCGCGCCGCGCGTCTCGGCCGCGCGCACTTGATCGATCAGCCAATCCTGCATCATGCGCGGAAAGCGATTGAGCGGCAGCAAGCCGGCGGAGGCCGCGGTGGTGGCGGCCGTTTGCGCGAGCGCCGTGCTGGTGCCCGAGAACATGGCACTTGCGAACGGCCATCCGATGATGCTGAGGCCAGTGGTTTGCAGGAAATGGCGACGAGAGGAATAGGGAAGTGAATTCATGGGGAAACGATGTGTGGGAATTGCGGTTCAGGGTTGGCGAAACCACTCCAGCGAGATGCGGCGGATGCGCAACCGGTTGAGCGCGCCCACTTTGCCATCGCCCGCGCAGTAGGCGAGCAGCACGCTGTCGCCGACGAAATGGATCGCGGTGTAGTGATAGAGACCGTCGGGATCGTCCTCGACCAGCTTCCGATGAGGCCACGTCTTGCCGCCATCGCTGGAGATCGCGGCGACGAACGGATTGCGTTTGCCCTTCGGAAACGGAAACCGACCGGAGTGATCATTGAAGAGCGCCAGCAGGTCGGTGGTGCCCGGCAACCGCTTGATGCTCGCGGGTCCGTTCGGCGATTTGAGTTCGGTCGGCTCGGCCGGAGTCCACGTCCTGCCCGCGTCGGTGGAGATAAAGCCATACTGCCCGCCTTGATCCGTGCGGCTCCACGAGAAGAGCGAGCCGTCCGCGAGTTCCACCACGCCGGGTTCCTGTAAACCACTCCCGCTGCGCACCGGCATCGCCCACCAACTCGCCGACTCCTGCCAGGTTGCGCCTTCATCATCCGAATAAATCCACATCGTAATGGCGCGGGCGTCCCACGACTTCGACGATTCCGGATCCGTTCCTCGCGAGCGATGAAAAGCCAGCGGAACAATCAGCCGTCCTTTGCTGGTCTGGATGACGCGGTCGTTGTTCAGCACGAAGTATCCGGGCGCTTGCAGGATCAGTTTTGCCTCCGACCACGTCGCGCCTTCATCGCTCGAAATGCGCATGTGCGGGCGGCAATCGATCCAACTGTTCTTCACGCAATAAAACATCGCGAGCTTGCCGCTCGCCAACCGGAGCAGCGAGACGCTCATCACATTATGTCCGCCCGTCTTCTCTACGACAGGAACGGGCTCGCTCCAGGTGCGGCCTTGATCGCTCGAATCGATGCGCACGATGCGCGCCGGGCTGGCGTCGGCGGCTCCACCGTAAAATTGGGAATAGCAGAAGATGACGCGTCCGGAAGCCAGCGTGGCAAAGGAACCTTCCGAGTTGCGCGGATACTCACGACTCGGTTCGAGATTGAGCGTGACTTCACCTGGTGGCGCATCCGCGGCCACCGCCGCGCAGGTCCAGAGCAAGGAGGAGAGGAGAAGGCTGCGTAGTTTCATGGGTGCTTCTGCACTGCTAGTGTAGTCCGTCACAATCAGCGCGCATTATGTTTTGAACCCACCTTCTTACTGGTTCATCGGGGAAACGAGTGGGTTTTTGAAGCGGGTTGGAGAGATGAGAGTGGAGCAGAGGTGGATCGGGAGGGCAGGATGCGGGGATGCGAGACACCGAACTTTATGAAGGCATTCTTGGGCTGACACCGCCGTGGAAGGTGGAGGCGGTCAAACTCGATACCGGGAACAAATCGGTGGAGGTGAAGGTGGGTTACAAGCAGGGAACCTTGTGGGCGAGCGAAGCGGGCGAGCGGCTGCCGGTCTACGATCATGTGGAGCGGCGCTGGCGGCATCTGGACACGTGCGGATTTGAGACGCTGATTGTCTGCCGGGCGCCCCGGGTGCAGACGCCGGAGGGCAAGGCGGAGACCGTGCCGGTGCCTTGGGCGGGCCGGCGCAGCCGCTTCACCTTGATGGATGAACGCTTTGCGATCGAAGTGCTGCTGGCCTGCCGGAGCGTGAGCGCGGCGGCGGAGCTGCTTGGGCTTTCCTGGGATCAGCTCCAGTTGATCATGGAACGGGCGGTGGAGCGCGGCCTGGAGCGGCGCGAGCTCGAAGCGTTGCGTCCTGTGGGGATGGATGAAAAGAGCTTTGCCAAGGGCCAGAGCTATGTGTCGCTGTTGACCGATCTGGAAGCGGGGCGGGTGCTCGAAGTGAGGGAAGGCAACCATCGCGAGGCGGCCGACCTGCTCCTGGCGACGCTGCCGCCCGAGGCGCTGGAAGCCATCGAGGCGGTCTGCATCGACATGAGCGGCCACTTTGCGGCGGCGGCGCGCGAGGCGTTGCCGGAGGCGGCGCTGGTGCATGATCGTTTCCACATCAGCGCGCATCTCAATGACGCGGTCGCCGCGGTGCATCGCGAGGAAAACCGGCGTTTGCAGAAGCTGGGAGACGAGCGGCTCAAAGGCACGCAGCGGCTCTTTGGCTTCGATCCGGACAAGCTCGATGAGGAGCAGGCGGTGAAGTTTGCAGAGCTCAAAGGCTCGGACCTAAAGAGCGCGCGAGCCTGGGCGATCAAGGAAGTGTTCCGGCGCTTCTGGTATTACAGCTATGAAGGGAGCGCGCGGAAGTTCTTCAAGAGCTGGTATGGCTGGGCGAGCCGCAGTCGGCTCAAAGCCATTATCAAAGTGGCGAAGATGTTGAAGCGGCACTTTGAAAACATCATTACCTACCTGCGCCACCCGATTACCAACGCGGTGACCGAAGGACTCAACTCGAAGATCCAGGCGATCAAAGCCAACGCGCGCGGCTTTCGCTCCTTCTGGAACTACCGCACCCGCATCCTCTTCTTCTGTGGAAAGCTCAATCTTTACCCACTCTAAACCCGGAAGAGCCATCTTACTGGCGCTGGTTACTTTTCGGAGGATGTCATTTGCCTTGGCGGTCCAGACGAAAGGAGTCGGAGCTTCATTGTAATGCACGAGATAACTTTCCAACGCGCTGACCAAGTGCGGCACGCTGTGAAAGACTCCGCGCCGCAGACG
>JBGSYE010000432.1:0-7981 GCA_041751075.1 Chthoniobacteraceae bacterium | reverse complement strand
CCCGCGCGCTGGCCGAAGATATCGAGCACTGGCTGCGCGGTGAACCCATCGTCGCCCGCCCGACGCCGGCGGTGGCGCGCGCATGGAAATTTGTCCGGCGGCATTCCGCCATCGTCGGCGTCACCGTGCTGTGCGTGGTCCTCGGCTTGATCGGCGTGACCCTCAATCACTTCCGCCAGCGGACCGTGGAAAAGCTCTCCGCCGCGACCGCCTACGATCGCACCATTTGCATCCTGCCGGTGGAGGATTTGAACACCATGGACACCACGAGCCTGCTGGCTCTCGAAGCGACCCGCTACTGTGAGCAGGCCGTGCGCGGCGTCTCGGGCCTGACGCTGATCGCAGCGCCAGCCGCACCGGACCCGCTTCCGCGTGATCGCGAGTTGATCCGCCTCAGCCAGACGCTCGGCTCCCGCTTCATCCTCATGGCGACCGTCCGCCGCGGTGAAAGAGGAACGCGATTGGTCGTACACGCCGTCGATGCCGCTCGGGACATCACTGCGTCCCCCTTGGTCATCGAGACTTCGATGGCCTTTGGTGACCTCGACCGTCTGCCGCTAGTCACGCTGATTCGCAGTTTCTGCGATCCATCAGCACGGCAGCCAGAGAGTGCAGTGCAAGCGGATCAGGACGCGGCTGAGCGCGAGGCGGAAAAGTACGTGCGCGCCGGCGATCAACTCCTCCGACGCGGAATGCCATCCGCGATCGATCTGGCCATGGAAAGCTACCGAAAGGCGCTGCAACTGCGGGCCGAAGAGCCGGGAGCTCTGGCCGGGATGGCCTCAGCGATGTCCAGGCGCGGCATCCTGGGGCAGGCCGATACCTGGCTCTCCCGAGCGCAATCGGCGGCTGAGAGAGCGGCGCGCGCCGCGCCGCACCAGGCGACTCCGGAGCGAGTGCTATCGCAAGTCTTTGCCATGCGTGGCGACAGCAGGGTGGCTCTCGAGCACGGGCTCACCGCGTTCGAACTGGACCCCGGCGATCCGCAAACGGCTGCCGCGATCGCCGGGGCGCACGAGGTGGAGGGAGAGTTCGGCCAGGCCTTGATCTGGATCGAACGCGCTGCCCGTCGTGATCTCAGCCCTGGCGCCTACTCGCTGCACCGCGGGGATTATCTCGCGGCGCTGGGCGACTACGCACTCGCGGGGCGCGCCTACCGGGAGTTCGCGGAGTTTCGCCCGGAATTGTACGATGCCCCGTTGGCCCTCGCTGCCCTGTTCCTGCTCGAGGGAAATCCCTCGCTTGCCCTCGAAACGATTCGCTCGTTGCGGGCGCGCTTTCCCGAAGACCCAGTCGTCGCTCAAAACCATGCGGCACTCGAGTTTCACGCCGGCGACGCGACGGTCGCCGAAGCCATCCTCCGGGGATTCACCGACGACCCCAATGGCGGGCTCACCGCGTATCTGGGCATCCGCGCCGCCTCTGCTCTGGGGTGCCTCGCCTTGCGCCGCCACGAGGACGGGCATCCCTGGATCGAGCAGGCGCTCGCTCTCGACCGGCTGCAACTCGAAAGCGATCCTGACAATGACGTCTTGCTCTACGAGATGGCGGCCAATCTCGCCATGCTCGGGCGCGGCCGCGAAGCGCTCGGAAACCTGCGGGCCGCCGTGGAGCGCGGGCCATCGGTGTGCCAGATGATGCGCCTTGACAGGCGGCTGGAAACCTTGCGAACTCAGCCCGAGTTCGTGCGCCTCCTCGAGGTCGGGGAGGAGCGCCTGAAAGAAATGCGCGACCACATCAAACAGAGAACCTCAGCCCCCAAACCATAAGCACCCCTATGCCAGACAAAAAAACATGGAATTCAGAGAACTTGACGAGTGTCATTGCCGAACTTCTCCAGCGCGCCTGCGTGGAGTGCGACTTTCGCATTCGCCTGCTCGAGCCGGAATTTGTGAAGGAGCAAGTGGCCGAGCGAATGGAGGTGCCCAGTGACTGGAGCCAGCGGAACATCGTCTTCGATACGTTCGTGGACGTCTTGCTCGAGCCGATGGACCCCAACTCCCCGCCTGAAACGCTCGATGCCGGCAAGAAACTGCTTCTCATCGACATGACCAAGCCTGGCAAACCAGGGCAGGTCGCGACTTTCCGCTGCCGGAGGCCGCCGACTACGACGAAGACCGGGGTGATTTGGGTTTAACCATGATGGGGGGCAGCGCCCTCCTGTCAGTCCGGTGAGGGCATGTAATTTGCCCACTCCTGACGGCACTCGTCCAATCGATCCCAAATAATCTCGTGCGGGGGAGCTGTCGGCGATGCGAAAGCCGGCACATCCCAGACGAGCAATTGATCGCGCTCTTCCCGGCATACTTCGATGTCGAGGGGGTCGAACTCTTGCCAGCCTGCAATCGCTGCATTCCGCAGATCGTCCGATTGCAAAAAGGTCGGTTGCGCGAGACCGGCGAGGACTTCGAAATAAGCCTCAGTCGCGCGGTGCACGCGCCGACGCGCCGTGAGGTTCAACTCTTCACGCCACATCGCGAACTGCCCCCGATGAGCGAGGGCGAATCCCGCGATGGTGTCGAGCCCCCTGGCGATGGCGGAGGCGGCGTGCGCCGGACCGACCAACACCCCGTGCACCAGCGGCAGGTGGCTGGCCTCCGGGATCCGCGCAGCTTTCCAGTAACGTTCGAGATCGTCAGTCCCGGGATCGCGCCAGTGGGGAAGTCGCGGCCCTTCTCGACTGGCTGTCGCGCCGAGGCAGCTCATATCCCCCGCAGCATCCTCCGCGGGGATCATGCCGGTGCGCGCGAGCGAGTGCTCTGCTCCCGACTCGAGTGGATGCAGCAATGTCTCCACATCGACGAGCACGGGATGCTCGCCGGAGATGACCACATTCTCCCGGTGGATATCGACCGCATCGAGCAGCCAGGCCACCCCGAGTAACGCGCCATAGCGCCAATAAAAGGCGTCCGCTTCGCGACGCGTCATCGCGCGCTGGACCGGGATGGCTTCCGCCCAGCCGCGGTCGCCGCAGTCGGCCACGAGGGGGGCCCGCAGAGGGAGCGGCAGCGAGGGATTCACCGACTCCAGGCCGGTGGCCCACACCGTATCCACGGCGAGCGAGCGCGGTTTGTAGTATAGCTGCCGACCATCCGCAAAGGTTGCCCTCACCACCGAGCGCCCGCCGCGATGGGGATCGGAAAGTCCCGTCGTCAACTCCCGGACGGTGAGATCCGAGGGATGGCCGAGCAGCGTGCCGATCGCGTCGCGATCCTCTGCGAGGTGCATCGTGAAATCCTCGCAGAAACGGCGCGCCTGGCCGGTGAGGATGGTGACGGCTTCGGTGGCCAGCGGCCAGCCGCCGAGGACGGAGTCAAGTCCTTCCTCCGCCACGCTTCGGGTGAAGCTGGCATAGCAACCCCCGCTCGTTCCGTGGAAAGCCCGCGCGCTCATGCGATGGGCGACGAATCTCAGGTAGATGGCCTGCGAGAGCACCTCCGCCAGCCGGCGCTCGAGGTGGCGAGCAAAGGCGCTCCGGACCGGACCGGCGGCTTTGACACCACCAAGCGCGTCCTCCGCCACCGGCCGGAAGATCTCCACGAAGGGACAGACGCTCATGGCGGGCATTGCAAAGACGGTTCCGCGACGGTGGGCAACGAAGAAATGCCTTTGGTGAGGTGGGCAGTTTCGACGAAACTGCCGCGGTGGTGCGCGGAGCCGGCAGGGTTCCATTTGGCGAGGGTGACCCGCCACCGGGCCGTTGCCATGTTTCCGATCGTGAGGTAAGACGCAGCCCCATCCCGCACCCCGATCGCAATACTCGATAGCCGCGCCGACATCATGAAAGACCTCGATCATACACCGGCGGTCCCATTCCGGAGAGGCTTGCGGGAGCTGTTCGGCGGCGAGACTGTCGAGGCATGAGTTACTGCGCCTCGCCATTTCACTACCAGCGCCGGCAGTCGCGCGTCGTCATGGTCGGCGAGGTGGGCGTCGGTGGGGAACATCCGATCCGGGTGCAGTCGATGATCACCTGCGACACGATGGACACCGCGGCGTCCATCCAGCAGACGCTCGAACTTGCCGGGGTCGGTTGCGAGATCGTGCGCATCACGGCACCGACGGTGAAAGACGCGGCGAACTTGCAACACATCGTTGCCGGCCTGCGGGAGCGCGGCTGCACGGTGCCGATCGTGGCCGACATCCACTTCAAACCCGAGGCGGCGATGGAGGCTGCGAAGTGGGTCGAGAAGGTGCGGATCAATCCGGGGAACTACGCGGACTCGAAGAAATTCAAGATCGTCGAATACACGGACGAGCAATACGCCGCGGAACTGGACCGCATCCGCGCGCGGTTCACGCCGTTGGTGCTCTTCATGAAGGAGCATGGCCGCGCGATGCGCATCGGCACGAATCACGGTTCGCTCAGCGATCGGATCATGAACCGCTTCGGCGACACACCGCTCGGGATGGTCGAGAGCGCGCTGGAATTTTCCCGCATCGCCCGCGATCTCGGTTACCACGATTTCATCTTCTCCATGAAGTCGAGCAACCCGAAGGTGATGATCGAAGCGTATCGGCTGCTCGCTGCCAGGCTCGGTGAGGAGGGGCCGGATTGGAATTACCCCATCCACCTCGGCGTCACCGAAGCCGGTGACGGGGAGGATGGTCGGATCAAGAGCGCCATCGGCATCGGCAGCCTGCTCCACGATGGCATCGGCGACACCATCCGCGTCTCGCTCACGGAGGACAGTGTGCATGAGATCCCGGTGGCCAGGGCGCTGGTCGCGCGGGTCGCGGCAGCTTCAAGCTTCAAGCTTCAAACTGCAAACGTCCGGCTCAGCTACGACCCCTTTTCCTATGAGCGGCGGGCGAGTGAGACGATCGAATGCGGCGGAGTGAAGCTCGGCGGGGAAGAGACGGTGCGCGTGGTGACCGCGGAGGCGAAGTGGAACGCCCTCGCGCACAAGCTCGATCGCATGGGCGATTACCAGCCCGAGATCGTCCTCGAATCCAGCGGCGTCGCCGCGATCGATCCTCGCGACGACGCGCTCGTCGCGGGCATCAATGGCGGCCCGCTCCCGCAGTTGGTGACGGTCGCCGATGGACTGGACTTGCCCGTCATCCCCGCCTTCCGCCTACTCGCCGCCAGGCTCGACCCGCGGCATCCCATCCTGCTCAAGGACACGCTCACGCCGGCCGGCGATCCCCAGGCGGACTTCCTGCCGACCCTCCTCACTGCCGCGACGAATCTCGGCGCGCTCCTCTGCGACGGCATCGGCGACGCCATCCTCGTGCAAGGCGAGCCCGCTCCGGGTCAGGCGATGCGCCTGAGCTACAACGTCCTGCAAGCCGCGGGCGCCCGCATCTTCAAGACCGACTACGTGGCCTGCCCGAGCTGCGGCCGCACGCTCTTCAATCTCCAGACCACGACCGCCAGGATCAAAGCCGCCACCGCGCATCTCAAGGGCGTGAAGATCGCCATCATGGGCTGCATCGTGAATGGCCCCGGCGAAATGGCGGACGCGGATTTCGGCTACGTCGGTGGAGCGCCCGGCAAGGTGAATCTCTACGTCGGCAAGACGCCCGTGAAATTCAACATCCCCGAGGCGGAAGCCGTGGAGCGGCTCCAGGACTTGATCCGCGAGCACGGCAAGTGGGTCGAGCCTGCCGCGCAAGCTGTCGAGCACTGAACTGGCCAACTGGCCAAGGCCGCCGCGGGACGCCCGGCCTGCGCTACTTCCGCGCCTTGCCGCGTTTCGGCTTGGGATAAGTCACCGGCCTGCGCTTCGGTTCGATCTTGGAAATGCCGGTGCCAGCCTTGAGCTCGGCGATCTGATCGCGGAGCAGCGCGGCTTTTTCGTACTCCAGATTTGCCGAGGCCACTAGCATCTCCTCCTGCAACTCGCGCAGCAGATCGGTGAGGTTCAGATCCGCGCCGCCTTCGCGGAGCACGGCCTCATCGAGCTGTTTGCCCTTGAGGATCGTGTGCAGGCTCTCCTGCACTGCGCGCTGCACGCTGCGCGGCGTGATGCCGTGCTCCGTGTTGTATTCCATCTGCTTCGTGCGGCGGTATTCGGTGATTGCGAGCAGTGCTTCCATGCTCTTCGTCACGGTGTCGGCGAAGAGATAGACCTGCCCATTCACATGCCGCGCTGCGCGGCCCGCGGTCTGGATGAGCGAAGTCTGCGAGCGCAGGTAACCTTCCTTGTCCGCATCAAGGATGCAGACCAGCGAGACCTCGGGCAGGTCGAGACCTTCGCGGAGAAGATTGATCCCGACGAGGATGTCGAACTCCGCCGCCCGCAGCGCCCGCAGAATCTCCACGCGCTCGATGGTGTCGATGTCGCTGTGCAGATAGCGCACCTTCAGCCCGACCTCGCGCAAGTAATCACTCAAGTCCTCCGCCGTTCTTTTCGTCAGCGTGGTGATGAGCACCCGCTCTTTGAGCTCCACGCGCTGCCGGCAGAGTTCCATCGTCTCGTCGATCTGATCCTTGAGCGGGCGGATGGTGATCTGCGGATCGAGCAGCCCCGTCGGCCGGATGATCTGCTCGACGACGAGCGGCGATCCCGGCGTGCGCACATCGAACTCTTCCACCGGCATATCCGTGCGCGAAAGCCGCGGCCCTGTCTGTAGCGGCGACCTATGACCGTCGCTCGCACCGATGGGCGGCGGTGGCGCGGAGCCGACCGCCTCCGCCCCGGAAAGTGTGCGACGGTCATAGACCGACGCTACAGACTCGCCCGCGACGACAAACGGGACCGCCTCCTCCTCCCCAATCCGCTCCCGCTTGTGCGGAATGTATCCGCCATTTCCCACCACCGAGTTCTTGATCTCGAACTCCGCCGGCGTCGCGCTGATGTAGAGAAGCTGCCCGGCCATCTCCATGAATTCGCGGAACATCAGCGGCCGATTATCCAGCGCGCTCGGCAGCCGGAAGCCGTAGTTCACGAGCGTGGTCTTGCGCGAGCGATCGCCTTCATACATCCCGCCGATCTGCGGCACCGAGGCGTGGGACTCGTCGATCACGAGCAGGTAGTCCTTCGGAAAAAAGTCGAGCAAGGTGAAGGGCCGCGAGCCCGGCGGACGCCCGCTCAGGTGACGCGAGTAATTCTCGATCCCGCTGCAGAAGCCCATCTCCTGCATCATCTCCAGATCGTACTCCGTGCGCATCTTGATCCGCTGCGCCTCGAGCAGGTGTCCGTGCTTTTCAAACCAGATGATCCGCTCGTCGAGCTCCTCGCGGATCGTCCGCTGCGCGCGCTGCATTTTGTCGTAAGGCGTCACGAATTGCTTCGCCGGAAAAAGCGTCGTCGTCGTGAGCTGATCGATCGCATGTCCCGTGAGCGGATCGAAGCGCGTGAGCCGATCCACTTCATCGCCGAAAAACTCGATGCGGATCGCCTCCTCGTCCGCATTTGCCGGATAGACCTCGACCACATCGCCGCGCACCCGGAAGCGCCCGCGCTCGAAGGACACGTCATTCCGTTCATAGAGCATATCGACGAGCTTCGCCAGCGCCCCTTCGCGCGTGAGCGCCTGCCCGACCTTCACGGTGAGCAGCATATTCATATAGTCCTCCGGCGAGCCGAGGCCGTAGATGCACGACACGCTCGCGACGACGAGCACATCGCGCCGGGTGAGCAGCGACGAAGTCGTCGAGAGCCGCAGCCGCTCGATCTCTTCGTTAATCGCCGAGTCCTTCTCGATGTAGGTATCCGTGCGCGGGATGTAGGCCTCGGGCTGGTAGTAATCGAAGTAGCTGACGAAATACTCGACCGCGTTCTCCGGGAAGAACTGCTTGAACTCCGAGTAGAGCTGCGCCGCGAGCGTCTTGTTGTGAGACATCACCAGCGTCGGCCGGTCCACGTTGCGGATCACATTCGCCGCCGTGAAGGTCTTCCCCGAGCCCGTCACTCCGAGCAGGGCCTGATGCCGGTTTCCCGCCTCGACGGATTTGGTCAGCTTTGCGATCGCCTGCGCCTGATCGCCCATCGGCTGGTATTGGGAGGCGAGTGTGAAAGGCATGAACGGCCAC
>JBGSYE010000431.1:0-8857 GCA_041751075.1 Chthoniobacteraceae bacterium | reverse complement strand
GACATCTTCACCCGCGACGACCGCGAGCTGCTCGCCCCCCGCCAGCACCCCCCCCCCCTCCCCGGCGATCTCCTGACGCTCCGCGACGCCGGCGCCTACGGCTACGCGATGTCGAGCAACTACAACTCGATCGGCAAAGCCCCGCAGCTCTGGCTTGAAGCCGACGGCACCGTGGAAATGATCTCCCGCCGCGAGACCGTGGAAGACCTCCTCGCGGCCGAGACGAGCGAGATCCTGCCCTGACGATCCCCCCTCCTCTGCTCGCCGAGGGCCTGCCGAACGCCTACGAAGTCTTTGCCGGCAACACCGCCGATGTGAGCACCGTCGAGGAGATGGTCGGATTCGGCAGCACTTCTCCGTGAGCGTCCACGACATCCGCGATCAAAATCTGCCCGCATGATGGGACCGGCCTCGGCGCAATTCGCGCACGGCGCTGGCGATGAGCGCCTCGATCTCGACTTCGTTCGCATAGAACATCAGGCGGATGAGCGACTGCTGGTCAACTGGCAAGGCGTGGGCGCTCCGCGGCTGACAGCGACAAGACCGCGAAATGCAGGGCGGTAGGAGCGGCCGGCGGGTTCATCGCTCGCGCGAGCTGCCTTTGCCGCCTTTGCCTTGCGGCCGATCGGTCAGGGTCTTCCTCGCCAGTTCCGTGAAACTGTCGGTCTGTCGCTGCCAGGCCTGTGCGAGTTCTTTCACTTTGTCCGGCATTTGCGCGGCGAGATTGTGCTGCTCGGCGCGATCCGTCTTGAGATCATAGAGTTCCCACGGCTCGCCTTTGGCCGCGACGAGCTTCCAATCGCCCACCCGCACCGCGCGGTGGCCGTCGTGCATCCACCAAAGACTGTCGCGGGCGATGGTCCCATCTTTGGCAAAGGCCGGCGCGAGACTCTTGCCCGGCGCTTCGGGAATGGGTTCGCCCTTCCACTCCTTCGGTTTTTCGATGCCGAGCAATTCGAGCACGGTGGGCACGAAGTCGATGACGTGCGCGGGCGTGTGCCGCAACTCGTTCTTCGCCGCGATGCCCTTCGGCCAATGCACGATCAGCGGCGTGCTGATGCCACCTTCATGCACCCAGGTCTTGTGCCGCCGGAAGGGTGTGTTGCTGGCGCTCGAGAAGCCAGGCCCGAGGCACAGGTAAGTTGCCGCACTGCCCGGTGCGGCCTGCGGATCGTGTCCGCCATTGCGCACCATGATCTCGGCACTCGCGCCATTGTCGGAGGCGAAAAGGATGAGCGTATTCTCATAGGCACCCATCGCTTTAATCTGCGCGACGATGCGGCCGATCTCCTGATCTATGCGGTCCACCATCGCCGCGTGGATGGCCATCTTCGTGGCCTGAAAGCGGCGCTGTTCCGACGTGAGTTCACTCCACGGCAGCGGACGATTCACTTCACCGGGCCCCAGCTTCTCCATCGCGTCGGGGAAGGCGTAGGGCGGACCCACTTGACGCTCCAGCCCCGACAGCGTGGTGTTCGTGATACCCATCTCTTTCTGTCGCGCGAAACGGGCCTCGCGCATCGCGTCCCACCCAACGAGATATTTGTCGCGATACTTCGCGATATCCTCCGGCAGCGCGTGCAGCGGGAAATGCGGGGCGATAAAGGCGATGTAGTGGAAGAAGGGTTTGCCCGCGTCATTGGCGGCGTGATCCTTCAGGCACTCGATGGCGTGGTCCGCGGTCGCGATGGTCGCATAGTAGCCCTTTTCGTCCGCGATCAGTCTCACCGGCACGTCGTCGATCGAGTTGCCGCGGGAAGTGAAAAAGTTGCCCTGGTTCTTCATGTCCAGCGAGCGGTCGAAGCCTCCGTCGAGCACCTTCCCGTCGATGTGCCACTTGCCGGTGTGATAGCTGCGGTAGCCTGCCGGCTTCAAAAACTCTGGCAGCAGTGGCGCCCACTTCTGACGCGTCCCCTGCCCGCCGCCCTTCACGTCGGGCAGCGCGTCGCGATGAATCTGCTGCGCGTAATAACCGGTGAGCAGCGCCCCGCGCGTGGGCCAGCAGCGGGCCGTGTTGTAGAACTGCGTGAAGCGCAGGCCGCTCTTCGCGAGCGAATCGAGATTCGGCGTCGCGATCTCGCCACCATAACAGCCGAGGTCCGAGAAGCCGAGATCGTCAGCAAGGATGAAGACGATATTTGGCCGGGGTGAGTCGGCGGCTGACGAGACGCTGCATGCGATCGCCAGCAGAGCGGTGAGGGTGAGGATGAGTTTCATGGGGTGGAAAGTGGGAGCAGGATGGAATGACATTCAGTGGCATCCGTTTCGGGTTATCTCAGGAGCCCGGACATCCCGGAAAATTGGCCGGGGGTGACGCTCGGGACATCCCGGAGGGACGCAGGAAATTAGCCGGGGGTGGAGCGAGGCACGAGCGAAACTCCCGGCTCATCCCCGTGAACCCTTCGGGTTCGGCTCGAACATTTATCGAAAACGTCCCTTCACCCATTGCAGTTCGGAGCGGGATGGTCCTTGCGATGGAACGGACCGTGGTTGCCATTCCCGCTACTTCTTCGGCGCGGTGGCTTTGAACTTCGTCATCGACTCCTGGAATCTCGCGTTGAGCGCTTTGTACTCGGCGCTGTTGCGGTCGAGCTCGTTGCGTTCGGCCGCCAGGGCTTTGATTTCGGCGGCGAGAGCGCGGCGATCCTCGACTGCTTTCAACGCAGCGGCGTCCACTTTCGGCTCCACATCGTCCCAATCGTCGGTGCGGAAGACGGACGCGGGCAGGCCCTCGCTGTTGACGAGGTTGGCGCCTTCCGGATTCGCGGCCCATGCGTAACGCACGGCGGCAGGTTGCTTCACCTGCGGACTGCTCACGAGGACGCTGTCCCTGCCGTCGATCTCCGCCTCCGCCCAATGCCAGACCTTGTCCGCGCCAGCGATCTCGAAGCGCTTCAGTGGCCCGCCGTCGCGCGCCTTCAGGCCATCACCGGCCTGCGCGAACGTCACGCGGATAGCGCCGTCCTCGGGCTGGCTCGATTGGAAGAGCGGGCCGGAGTAAGTGATCGGCTTTCCGTAATCCTTCGCCAGCGCCCACAGCGCGAGCCGTTCGCCCGGCGCCCTCTTGTTCTTGGGATGGATGTCTTTGGCTTCGCCGACGTCGTTGATGATGGCCATGCCGGTCTTCGGCGTGGTGCCGAGCACGCGGCGCATGCGGTCCTGCAAGAGCGGCCACGGGTCAGGCGTGCCAGGCGCGGTGGAGGGTGCGTGAAAGTTGGCGAGCTGCACGAAGTAGAAGGAGAACTGGTCGTTCCAGCGCTTCCGCCAATCGCCGATCATGAGCGGCAGAGTCTGATCGTACGGCACCGCGCCGGCTTTGGCATTGCCCTCGCCCTGATACCAGATGGCGCCGCGCATGGTGTAACCGGCGAAGGGATGGATCATCGAATCGAAGAGCACGCCGGGCTTGCCCTCGGTATCGAGCGGGCGCTTGGGTGGCTGCGGTTTCTTCGGGAGTTTTCCACCCTTCCCGGCGGCTTTCGCCTTGGCCGCGGCGATGGTCTCAGGCCACTTTACGAGCTGCGCTTCGTATGCGGCCTGCGCTTTGGCGGGATCGAATCCCGCATCCGCCTTCAATGTGGCATCGACGAGCGCTTTCGTGCCGGGCAGCGTGTTCAGCGCCTCGCGGCTGGTGAAGGTTTCGACAGGCTTGCCGCCCCATGCGGATTTGATCACGCCGATCGGGATCCCGAGTTCGAGATGCAGTTTGCGGGCAAAGAAAAACGCGACTGCGGAGTAGCCCGGCACGGTGTCCGGTGTGGCCGCGGTCCACTGCCCGTCGATGTCGTCCTGCGGCTCCACGGCAGTGACGAGCGGCGCATTGAACATGCGCAGACCGGGATGCTTCGACTCGGCGATGAGGCCCGCGTACTCCGGCACGCGATCCATGGTGAAGAACATGTTCGACTGACCGGAGGCAAACCACACCTCGCCGACGAGCACGTCCTGAATCTCGATCTTCTCCGCGCCCGCCTGGATGGTCAGCGTCGCTCCTTTCGTATCCGCCGCTCCCGTCTCAATCGCCGCGCGCCACTTGCCATCGGCTGCCGCACTGGCGTTCGCAGTCTTGCCTTTGAAGGAGACGCGCACTTCGGCGTTCGCGTCGGCTTTTCCCCAGATCGCCGCCGCACGCTCGCGCTGCAGCACCATGTGATCGGAGAAAAAATGCGGCACGCTCAGTTCGGCGAAGAGGATGCCGGGGACGAGGACGCAAGTGAGGAGGACGGGGGATAGTTTCATAGTGGGTGGTGGGAGAAGGCTTCGGTGACCAGGCTCGGGTCTCACGGTTGATAATCCGCGCCAGTGAGACTTTGCAGGACTGACTTCTGCCACTCACGAAGCTGGTCTTGCAGTTTCCCGGCGGTGGCGGGCTGTTTCTCGATGAGATTGGTTTTCTCGGCGGGATCGGCTTGGAGATCGAAGAGTTCGTGTTTGGGATCGCCGAGCGCCGGCTCGTGGATGACGAACTTGAAGTGGCCGCCGATGATGGCGCGCGCTCCGCGAGAATCGGCATCGGTGATGGCGGGTTGGTGGAAGTTCGTGAAGTCGCGCGTGGCTTTGCCGCGCATCTTTTTCACGAGTGGCGTGGTGCCCTTTTGCAGCTCGGGATCGATCCATGGCCGGAGCGTGTCGCCCTTCAACGAGCCCAGGTCATACTCCCAGAAATAGAGCGGATTGGAGCGTTCCGTCATCTGGCCATCGAGCAGTGGGCTCAAGTCGATGCCGTCGAGCGGACGCGCCGGCAGCGACTGGCCCGTGATGGCGCAGAGGGTAGGCAGGAGATCGCTGGTGCTGGCGCGGATAGCGGTGCTCCGCGGCTGCGGGATGCGCGCGGGCCACTCGATGAGACCGGGGACGAGGATGCCGCCCTCATAGACCTGGCCTTTGACCCCGCGATGCGGAAACCCGAGCGCGGCATCGGGCGAGGTGCCGTTGTCGCCACAGTAAAAGAGCAGCGTGTTTTCGCGCAGACCGGATGCGGCGAGGTGTCTCCTCAAGGTGCCGATGGCGCGATCCATGGCAGTGATCTCCGCGTAACGCTCGCGCAGCACGTCGCCCTGCGGCCGCTTGACGGGGCCACCGGTTTCGTTCGAGGTGAGGCCGACCATCTTGTCTGGGTATTTTGCGGGTAGGTCGTCGTAGAGCGCGAGGTCGGCGGGCAGCCCGCTGTAAGGCTCATGCGGCGAGCCGAACCACACGACCGTGAAGAAGGGTTTCCCGGATTCTTTCGCGCGATCGATGAAGCGGATCGTCTCCGCGATGAGAATCTCGGAGCTCTCGCCTTTGAAAACTTCCGGCGGGCCGCCGTTCCGTGAGAAGGACGGATCGAGCTCAAAGAAGTTGTCGTGCGAAAGCCACTCGTGAAACCCCATGGCGCCGGGACTGACCGGCGACTCCTTCTTCACCGCGCCGACATGCCATTTGCCGAAGTGCCCGCAGCGGTAGCCCGCTTTGCCGAGCAAATGCGCGCTGGTGATCTCCTCGGGACGGAACGACCAGCCCGGCGCGAATGTGCCCATGCGGTTCGGATGGCGTCCGGTGAGGAAACTGGCGCGCGTGGGTGAGCAGCTCGGATGCGCCGCATAGAAGCGCTCCAGCCGCAGGCCCGTGGCGGCCATTTCATCGAGCACGGGCGTCTTGACGTGAGGATGGCCGTTGTAACCAGTCTCCTCCCAACCGTGATCGTCCCCCATCATGAGGATGAAATTTGGCGGAGCGGCGAAAGCTGCGGCGAATGACAGAAGGAGGAGAAGGGCGATGCGCATTGAGAGAAGGAGGGCGAGCAGTGGATTCATTGCGAGCGGAGAAGGGAGTTACTTCGGGCGATGCGCGTCGAAGGTCTCTTGGTGATGGCGCATGATTTCGTCGCCCTTCACGTCGTAGCTGCCGGTGGCCGTGTGCGGCACGCCGGGGATGGAGAGAAACTCGTGCGCGATGCCGAGTTCCTTCAAGTAGGCGGAATACGCGAGGTTGGACTCGTAGTTGAAACACTTCGTGCCGTCCCAGATCAGGATGTTCAGCGCGGGCGGGTCTTTGCGCGCGGCAAACTGTTTTGCGATGTCCCAGGTGTTATAGCCGATCGGCAGGAAGCGCAGCGTCTCCGACTCGTAGCCATCGTTTTCCTGGACGCGTTTTTCATTGGCGTAGCCCGAGCCTCCGGGCGCGACGGAGAGGAAGAGCTCCGGATGCCGGAACATGATGCGCGTGGTGCCGCGCCCGCCCTGCGAATAACCCTCCAGCGCCCGTCCTTCGCGCGTGCCCCAGGTGCGATAGGTGGCGTCGATGTGCGGCACGAGTTCCTTCACGAAGACCATCTCGCCCAGTCCATTTTTCTTCTCCGGCATGTCATACCAACTCACCGGGCCGCCATTGGGAAAGACGTAGATCGTCGGCTTGATCGTGCCCTTCCGGATCGCCGCATCGACGTAAGCCGCGAGCCGCAACGCTTTATTCTCCGAGCCCGGCCGCCCGCCGTGCAGATGATACACCACCGGATAACGCCCCTGCCCCGCTTCGTAACCCGGCGGCAGGTAGATGTAATAACCCACGTCGATGCCCATCGACGCACTCTTGAAGGTCGCGTGTTTCACCGTCGGCGGCAGCGTCTTCTTCGCCGACTCCGCATTCGCCATCGGCGACACCCAGGAAAAGGGCGGCTCCTTGCCCGCGGCCTTCGGCTTCTTCGCATCCTGCGCGAAGGCGGAGCTGTCAGACCACGACAGTGCCAGGCAAAAGCAGGCGAATCGAGAGAGGTGCGAGAGGGTGGTTTTCATTGGAGAGGAGGGCGTCAGAGACCGGCGACGATGCCGGCCAGATCGAGTTTGTCATCGAGTTCCTTTTGCAGAGCCAGCAGCCGCTTGAAGAGCGCGCGGCGGCGCTCGGCGTGCGCGGGATCGGCGGCGAGATCCTTCATTTCATCGGGATCGGCGGAGAGATGGTAAAGCCGCGCGACCTTTGCCTTCGGATACACGATGAGCTTCCATCCATCATGGGTGATGGCGCGCTGGAGTTCGAGATAACCGCCGTAGATGGCCTCACGCGCGGCGGGCGACTTCTCCCCGCGCAGGAGCGGCAGCAGGCTTTGAAACTCGACCTGCGCAGGCTTCGGCACACCGGCGAGATCGAGCGCGGTGGCCATTACGTCCTGGAGATAGATCGGCGCGTCGATCTTCGCGCCCGCCTTCACGCCAGGACCGGCGACGAGGAAAGGCACGCGCACACTGTGATCATACATGTTCTGCTTGCCGAAGAGCCCGTGATGTCCGACCGCGAGACCGTGATCGGCGGTGAAGAAGATCCAGGTGTTGTCCGCCTGGCCGGATTTTTCGAGCGCATCGAGGATGCGGCCGATCTGCGCGTCGAGGTGGGTGATGATCGCGTAGTATTCCTGCCGATGGACTTTCACCGCGTGCTCAGTGCGCGGAAATGGGCCGAGCTTTTCATCCCGAAGCGATGGGCCGCAGCCGATGGCATCCTTGTGCGGATACTCGGACAGAAAGTTTTTCGGCACCGCGATGCGATCCAGCGGATACTTGTCCACATATTCCCTCGGCGACTGCCGTGGGTCGTGCGGCGCATTGAAGGCGGCGTAGATGAAGAAGGGTTTGCCGCTTTGTTTCGCGGAGCCGAGGAACTCGATGGTGTCGTCGCCCACGACTTCGCTCCAGTGTTTCCCGCCTTCCCAGAATCCGCCAAACTTCGGATCGCTCGGGCTCCACGGATCGGGCTGGCCGGGGAGCGGGCGATTGTAACCCAGCGGTGTGTCCTTCGGCATGCCGCCGCGGATGTTCTTCGCCACGTCGAAGGTCTTCGCCGCGTCGGTCTTGATGTGCCACTTGCCGGTGAAATAGGTGCCGTAACCTGCGCGGGACATCATCTGCGGCCAGAGGCGTCCGGCCTCGCGCTCCTTGTCCGTCTCGTTGTAGATCGCATCCGCGCGCCAGACCGTCCGCCCCGTGATGAGCATCGTGCGACTCGCCACGCACACCGCGCCGCTCCACGAGCCCATGTTGTAGGCATGGGTGAAGGTCGTGCCGCGCTGCACGAGGCGGTCGAGATTCGGCGTCTCGATGTCCGTGTGGCCGAGCGCGCGAATCGTCTCGAAGCACTGATCGTCGGCGAAGAGGAAGAGGACGTTCGGCTTCTTCGCGTCTGCCGCGTGGGCGGAAATTGCGAGCATGACAGCGATCAGCGCGATCCGGCTAAGCCGCATAAGAGCGCGGGTGAATGGAGTGGTGTTATTCATGGCGAATCTCGCGAGGTTCAATCTTTCGCCTTCTTCCGTTTCCGCTTCGGTGCCGCCGGCGCTTCGTCTCCAGTGGCGGGCGCAGGCATGAAGGCGCCGGTTTCGGCCCGCCACGCGGCGAGCTTCGAGCGCATAGCCTGGACTCGCGCGGGCTCGGATGCGGCGAGGTTTTTACGCTCGGAGAGATCGGACTTCAGGTCATAGAGTTCGGCGGTTCCTTCGTCGAAAAACTCGATGAGCTTCCAATCGCCTTCGCGCATCGCGCCGCCGGGCGCCCAGGTGGAGCCGTGGTAGTGCGGGTAGTGCCAGTAGAGAGCCTCGCGCGCCGGGGCGGCTTCGCCTTTCAATACATGCGCGATATTCACGCCGTCGCGATGTTGCTCCGGCATTGCGGGCAGCCCGGCGAGCGCGAGCAGCGTCGGATAGAAATCCGTGCTGAGGACCGGCGTGTCCGTCGTGGCGCCGGCCTTCGTGAGGCCGGGCGCGCGCACGATCAGGGGCACACGAATGCCGCCTTCGTAGAGCCAGCCTTTGCCGGCGCGCAGCGGCTCATTCGAGGTCGGACCCATGGCGGCTTTGGTCGAGAGGCCGCCATTGTCGGAGAAAAAGATG
>JBGSYE010000430.1:0-4225 GCA_041751075.1 Chthoniobacteraceae bacterium | reverse complement strand
GCGCGGCCCGGTCTTGCTGTCGCGCTCCCACATCGGCCATTTGAGGTGATTCTCGATCGTCACCCGGTTGAAATCGCGCGCGACGATCTCGCGATATTTTTCCGCGTCGGGCGAGTCCTTGAGCAGCAGGCTCGCATTCACCGCCGTGCCAAATCCGAAGGCGTGCCGCTTCATCCGCACCGACACGCGCGCGCCGGGCACGGGATTTTTCTCCGCATCGAGCACCGTCACGGTGAGATCCCCCTTGCGCAGATTTTCGATGCGCCCGGCGGCCTCCTCGCGCCACGGCGCCTTCGGATCGCGGCCGAGATAGGTGTTCGAGGTGAAGGGCAGCTCCTCGCGCTTCACCCGCGTGCCGTAGTTCAGCACGCGCACGCCGGCGATCTCGATCGTCTGCGGATCGTAGCCCAGGCGGAACCGGATGCTGCCCTCACCCGCCGGCACCGCGACCTTCGCCTCGGCGGGCACGAAGAAACGCCGCCACTCGGTCGTCAGCACGGCGGGCCACACGGCGACCTTGGTGTACGGCTCGCGTCCCAGCTCGATGCAGAACTCCGTCTTCGCCTCGCCGTCGGGTGGCAGCGGCTCCATCGCCCGCGCCCAAAAGACGCCGAGCAGCGCGTCACCCACCGCGATCGGCGCGATGGTCTTCGCGCCATACTGGAAGTTGTAGGGCTTGGGCGGACGCTTCTCGGTGAGGAGGCGCGCGGCGCGTGCGAACGGCCGCCCGCGAACGTCCACCCTCCAGACGAAGCCCGCGTTTCCGATGAGGCTGAACTCCTGCAGCCCCCGAACCCCGAGCAGCGACTCGCCGCCACCGAGCGCCGCAAACTTTTCGTCCATCGCGTCGGCCCTCGCGACCGACGTGACCACCAGAGAGAGAAACAGAACTAAGAGTCTCATGGCCTCGAATTAGAACGCGGAATGGTGAAGTGACACGCATGAAATTGGGGAAGCTCTCGCACGATGGAAGAACGCGGCCCTTCCGTCGTCGGCGCGCCTACTTTGCCTTTGGACGCGCGCGGTAGCGTTCGGAGAGGCGGGTGTGGCGAGTCTCCAGCGATTGCGCCACGCCTGAGATCCACAAGCGCTTCACTTCCGAGCGGATGTCGAGAATGTCGCCGGTGGCGGCGAAGAGGGACGCGTCCTTGCCAGCCTCGATGCTGCCGAGGATGTCGCCGACGCCGTGGAGTTGCGCGGGGATGAGGGTGATCGCGGCCAGGGCGGCGTCGGCGGGGAGGCCGAAGGTGGCGGCCTGCGCGGCGAGGTACGGGAGATTGCGCTGCTGGGAAGCGGCCGACCCGCTCAAGCCCGCACCGATCGCCACGGTGACGCCGGCCCGGTGCAGGATGCCGGGGGCGCGGAACTGCACGTCGTAAGCATCGGAGCCTCGCGGCGGCAGCGTGAAGACTTCGCTGTAGATGACGGCGACTTTCCGGCGCGCGAGTTCGTCGGCGAGCATCCAGGCATCGCGTCCGCCGACGAAAACGAGGCGCAGACGCGGACGTGTCTCGGACCACTTCAACGCGGCACGGATCTCGCGCACGCCATCGGCGTGGATCATCAGCGGTACATCGCCGCGAAGCACGGGGCGCATCGCTTCCCACGCCGGCACCGCCGCACTGCCGGCGGGGCGCTTCTCCCACGCCTCGGCGTCGGCGAAGAACTGCTCGATGGTGCGCACCTTCTCGCGGCGTTCGCGGGCTTGCTCGTCGAGGGGTTTGGTTTTCTCGGAGGCGGTCGGGCTGGGGATTTTCAGCGCATGATCCGGCCAGAAGAGATGCATCGCGGTGCGGCGGCGGATGGCCATGTCCTCGATGGTCCAGCCGCGCGCGGCGAGGAGGCCGGAGGTGCCCGCTAGCAGCTTCCCCTGCGGCACGGGGACGAAGTGCGTGAGGCCATTGGCGCGAGCGACGGGGATGAGTTCGGAGTCGGGATTCACCGCCGTCCACGACTCGACCTCGGGCGTGAACTCCCCCGTCTCGCGATCATCCACCGAAGCCCGCACGCCGGAGATTTCCACGAGACCGAGATCCGTCGCTGCGCTGATGAGTCCGGGGAAAAGATGCAGGCCGGTGAGGTCGAGGGTGCGATCCGCCGCTTCGTCGAGGCGTGCAGCGACCGCGGCGATCTTGCCATCGCGCACGAGCACGTCCCCGGGGGTGAGCGTGCCCTGCGCCACGGTATGCACGGTTGCACCACGGAGGAGCAGCGTCTCGGCGCGCGCCGTGAAAGCCAAAAGGACACAAAGCAAAAGCACCGCAGGCAATGCCCCCAGATGCGATAAACCGCGCCCGACGGTTCGACCCGGAGGGTCGATGGAAATAAGCCGGTGGTGAAGCGAGGCACGAGCGGAACCACCGGAACCAAAGCAACGAAGCATGCGCCCCGAAGGCGGCGCCGGAACTGTGGCCGGGATTTCCGGCGCCACCTCCGGGGCGCGGCGCGTTTGCGCTAATGTCCGGGGGTTGCGCTCGTGCCTCGCTTCACCCCCGGCTAATTTCCACCAGCCCTCCGGGCTGAGGCTGCGTGCGACAGAGTGCATTAGTTTTTCCATGGCATCTGGTGGTCGAGGCAGCAGCCCATGCATTGGTGGCCCGCGCGGTCTTCGAGGGCGGGGAAGAAGAATTTCTCCTGCGTTTTGCTCGCAGCGGGATCGCTGGTGGGATCGGTCGCGAGCTTCTTCGCTTTGTCGATCAGCGTGAGGCGCTCGGCTTGGCGGGCCTCGGCGCGGCGGCGCGCGGCTTCGCGCTCGAAGTACTGCCGGCCCTCGATCCACGTCTCCAGGCACAGGCTCGACGTGGCGAGCGGGCTCCCGCTCCACACCGCCAAGTCGCCATCCTTCCCCACCTCCAGCGAGCCGACCATCTTGTCGATGCCGAGCTGTTTTGCGGGATTGATCGTCACGAATTTTAACGCCTCGTCTTCCGGCGTGCCCCCGTATTTCACGGCCTTGGCGGCTTCGAGATTCATCCGCCGCGCGTGGTCGGAGGAGTCGGAGTTGAAGGACACATTCACCCCGCGCTCGCGCATGATGCTGCCGGCGTGCGGGATCGCATCATAGACCTCGAACTTGTATGCCCACCAATCGGAAAAGGCCGACGCCCCCGCGCCGTGCTTCGCGATCTCATCGGCGACTTTGTAGCCTTCGAGGATGTGCTGGAGCGTCGCCACGCGCACCCCGAAGCTCTCCATCACGCGGAGGAAGGCGACGATCTCATCCTGCCGGTAGCTGTGGCAGTGGACGAGGCGCTCGCCGCGGATGATCTCGGCGATGGCTTCGAGCTCGAGATCGCGCCGCACCGGCTGGCCGCCTTTTGCAAGTGCGGCGGCGTAGTGTTGCGCGGCGGTGAAGCGGTTCGTGTGAAAGGCGGGCACGCCCATGCGCGTTTGCGGGAAGCGATATTTGAAGGCGTCGCCCCAGTTCGCCTGCTTCACGTTTTCGCCAAGGGCGAATTTGATGCCGCCCGGCGCGCCCCCGAGCTTGAGATCCTCCGGCGCAGCGCCGTCGCGGAGCTTGATCACGCAATTCTGACCGCCGATGGGATTCGCCGAGCCGTGCAGGAGATTCGCGACGGTGAGGCCGCCGGCGAGTTGCTGGTGGATGGTTTCGGATTCGGAATTCACCACGTCGCCGATGCGGACCATGGCCGTCGAAGGCAGCGTGCCTTCATTCACGCCGCCCATGACCATGCTGTGACTGTGGCAATCGATGAGGCCCGGGGTGACGTGGATGCTCGGGCGATCGATGACGTGCGCATCGGGCGGAATGTCCGCGATCGTCCCGACGGCGCGCACCTTGCCATCGACGATGAGCAGGCTCGCATTCTCGATGCGCCCCTGCGGCCCGCTGGTCCAGATCGTCGCGGACTTGATGAAGACCGCCCTCGGCGAGAGCAGCGGGCCGCGATCCTTCTGCGCAGGAGCTGCGTTGAGTTGTCCGCGCAGCGTTTCCTTTTCCTTCTTCTTCGCATCGGCTTTGGCGTCGGCGTCCTTCTTTTTGCCGTCCTTGATCGGGGAGAGAAATTGCCGGCCATCGATCCACACTTCGCGGACTTGCGCGTCCTCGTCGAAATAGCGCCCCTTCTCCACCACCGTGAGATGCGCGAGCTTGCCGGGCTCGATGGTGCCGAGCTGATCCGCCACGCCGCAGAGGCGCGCCGGCACGGTGGTCAGCGCAGCGAGCGCGTCGGCTTCGCTGAGGCCACGCGCGATGGCAAGGCGC
>JBGSYE010000429.1:0-6030 GCA_041751075.1 Chthoniobacteraceae bacterium | reverse complement strand
ATCGGTTTCATTTTCATGGGTCGCGTTGGAGATGGTGATCTTTGGGAGCTCTATTGCGCTTCGGCCGCGCCGACCGGTAGGCTGACGTTTCTGCCGTAAGGACGGGAACAAGCAACGCAATGAAAAGGGGCGGGGCGAGTTGCACGGCGCACCACGCTTCGCTGCCCGCTCGGGCGCACTCGGGCTCATGCATCAAGCCGAGACTCAGCGCCCGCCCGCCGTGAAGGCCCTTCGTTTCCACACCACCATCCGTGGGGGTCACTTGAGCCGAGCCGCCACCCAGATCACTGCATGTCATTCGCCGCTGACCGTCTGCTTTTCCTTCGGGCTCAGAGCAAGAGTCGAAAGACGAGAGGCGCCCTGCGCGGGATTCACGCGGGCCGCGCCTACCAGCTCTTCACCCACTTCACGCGATCCGCATCCGTCGGCGCCTGGACGTTGGTGCCGCCCGTTGACCAGAGATCGAAAGAAGGGCTGTAGCCAGCCTGCTGATCCTCCCGCGGGCGCTGCGCCTTCGGCTCCTTGCGGAGCTTTTGCGCATACGCCTCCTCCTGCGCCAGTCCGGCGGTCGAGTATCCAAAGCAATTGCCAAAGGGGTCCACGATGTACTCGACCTTCCGATCGGGCTTCTTCGGATCGTCGAATTTGATGCGTTCCGGCCGGAAGAAATCCGTCCCGTAGGATTTTTCCGTCGTCTTGAAATCGAGGTCGGGATCGCCGCTCAGCGCTTTGTAGAGGACCAGTGAAGATTCGCTGTAGAGCTTGAGTTGATCGCCGCTGGCCGGAGCGCCGTGAATCCGGGGATCGAGCACGTCGGTGATCGCCTCTTCCCGGGGCGGCGTAGCGTTGTCGGTCTCGTAGCTCTTGATCGCGAGCTGGAGCGCCGCGATTTCGGCCTTGGTCCGCGAGAGCGCGGCCTTCTTCTGCACCAGGGTATTCACCGAGAGGACCAGGCCGACGAGGATGGCGATGACGGCCATCACCGTGATCATTTCGATGAGTGTGAAAGCGGCGCGGGCGGGAGAACGATTCATGCGACGAGAATAGGCGGGAAAATCGCCCCTGCCACTGGGTTTTCATCCTCATGCTCGTCCTCGTCCTCGAAAACGCCCTCCCCTCAATCTCTGCGGAGCAAATTGGTGGCCGGATGTTTCGGAGTGTCGAAAGTGAGCTTTGGCCCCTCGCCCCTTGGTATCCGAGGGAGGAGTGTTTGCGGTGATGATTGCAGTAGCCGTCGAACGCGCCCGGATGAAGGCCCGATGAGTTCGAAGGTTGCCACGGCCCGCCCCTTGATCTGGATCGTGGCTTTGGAGCCGGGGGTTCCCTTCAAAATCCTGGAGAGGCGGTCTTTATGCTTCTCGGAGAAGGGGTGATCGGCCGACAGCTCCGTCCATTCGCCGCAGAGCGTCGCCGCCTCACCGGAGGGGATCATTCGCGCATCCTCCCAGTTGTCTTTACCCATGGGCCGGGGCAGCGCATGCGGACCGGCCTGGCCGGCCGGGAGAATCTCCTTCCTGTAGCCAAACACCACCGTGCTGCCCTGTTCATCACGCGCGACGCGCAAGGCCGCTTGTGCATCGAATTCATCCGCCGCAAAGCCGCGACGCCCCCCGGCATCACACCTCGTCGAAACCGGTGACGATCTCACCACCTTGCAGCCGCTCGACTTCAGCGGAGCCACCGTCGTGTCCATCCAAAGCGCTTCGGCGCGATGGCCGGATCGATGACGGTGGCACTTCCGCCGTGAAGGGCGGGGGATTTGTCTCGCCCGGCGTGGCCACGAGGCAAAGTATTTCCTTTATGAAGGTCTCTCCCCTCTCCGTCCCGACACTCGAACAAGCGGCCATCGATGCGATCCTCGGGGCTCATCACGGCGATCCCTTTGCGATCCTCGGAATGCACCAGGTCGGGGAGCATCTCGTGGTGCGGGTCTTCCGTCCCGATGCACGAGCCGTGTCGGTGCAGAGTCTCGACAATCCGGGCGCGATTTTCCCGGCGCTCCAGGTGCATCCGGATGGATTGTTCGAGGCCGTTCTGGAAGGCGCGCAGGAGCGCTTTCGCTACACGCTGCAATTCACCGCGCACACCGGGGACGAGTGGACGGAGCGCGATCCGTTTTCCTTTGGCGTGATCCTCGGACCGCTCGATCTGCACCTCTTTGCCGAAGGCCAGCACTGGCAGCTCTACGACAAGCTCGGCGCGCACCTCGTGGAGATCGAGGGCGCACCGGGCACCTGCTTCCATGTGTGGGCGCCGAATGCGCACCGCGTCTCGGTGGTCGGCGATTTCAACGTGTGGGACGGTCGCCGGCATCCGATGCGGAAGCTGCTCGGCTGCGGAGTGTGGGAGATCTTCCTGCCGGGAGTGGCCGAGGGCGCGCACTACAAATTCGAGGTGAAGCAGTCGCACGGGGCGATCGTGCTGAAGAGCGATCCGTTCGCGTTCTTCGGGCAGTTCGGCACGAGCACGGCGTCGCTCGTCTTCGACCTCGCGCGCTACCAGTGGAGCGATGGGGAGTGGATGGAAAAGCGGAAGCATGTGGAGGCGCAGCGCGCGCCGATGTCCATCTACGAGGTGCATCTCGGCTCCTGGCGGCGCCGGCCGGAGGAGGGCAATCGTCCGCTGAGCTATCGCGAACTCGCAGATCAGCTCGTCGAGTACGTGTGCGAGATGGGCTACACGCACATCGAGATGATGCCCATCGTCGAGCATCCCTTCGAGGGCTCATGGGGGTATCAGGTCACGGGATATTTCGCGCCGACCAGTCGGTGGGGAAATCCCGATGAACTGCGCCACCTCATCGACCGCGCGCACCAGCGCGGCATCGGCGTGATCCTCGACTGGGTGCCCGGCCATTTCCCGAAGGATGCTCACGGCCTCGCGGAATTTGACGGCACCGATCTCTACGAGCACGCCGACCCGCGGCTCGGCGAGCACATGGACTGGGGCACACTCATCTTCAACTACGGGCGCAACGAGGTCCGCAATTTCCTGATCGCGAATGGCCTCTTCTGGCTCGACCAGTATCACATCGATGGTCTGCGCGTGGATGCCGTCGCGTCGATGCTCTACCTCGACTACTCGCGCCAGCCCGGCGAATGGATCCCGAACGTCCACGGCGGGCGCGAAAACCTCGACGCCATCTACTTCCTCAAGCGCTTCAACGAAGTGGCCTACGAGCGGCATCCCGGCATCGTCACCATCGCCGAAGAGAGCACCGCGTGGCCGGGCGTCTCACGGCCCACGTACCTGGGCGGCCTCGGCTTCGGCTTCAAATGGAACATGGGCTGGATGCACGACTTCCTCGACTACATGTCGCTCGATCCCGTGTATCGGCGCTTCCACCAGGGCGCGATCACCTTCTCGCTGCTATACGCCTTTCACGAGCACTTCATCCTCGTGCTCAGCCACGACGAAGTGGTGCATGGCAAGGGATCTCTGCTGAATAAGATGCCCGGCGACGTGTGGCAGAAGTTTGCGAATCTGCGCCTCTTCTACGCGTGGATGTACGCGCACCCGGGGAAGAAGCTGCTCTTCATGGGGGGCGAGATCGGCCAGTGGCGCGAGTGGGATCACGACACCTCGCTCGACTGGCACCTGCTCGAGCAGCCCGAGCACGACGGACTGCGCCGCCTCGTCCAGCATCTCAACTGGCTCTACCGCGCCGAGCCCGCGCTCTGGGATCAGGACGACACCTATGCCGGCTTCGAGTGGATCGACTTCCACGACTCCGACAACTCGGTGGTCGCCTTCATGCGCCGATCCGTGACCGGACAGGCCCTGGTCTTCGTGATCAATGCGACGCCGGTCCCGCGCGATTACTACCGCATCGGCGTCCACGGTGGCGGCTTTTACGAGGAAGTGCTCAACACTGACGCGCAGACCTACGGCGGCTCCAACTGCGGCAACTACGGCGGCGTCCACGCCGAGGAGGTGGCGTGGCAGGGCAAGTCGCACTCGCTCGTCCTGCGCCTGCCGCCGCTGGGCGTGGTAGGGCTCAAGCGGCACGGGTAACGGGTACTAGATTGTGCTGATGAGAGAGTTCGCAGTGGTCAGGAGGCGCTGCGCGATTCGGACAGCGACATGGCGACGATCAAGCGACACTCTGCCAGTCACATTGCCGTAGATGAGCACACCGAGCATCATGCGCGGCGGGTATTGCTCGCTGCCGCTACCCCCGCCAGTTGATCTGCCCCGCCGATTCGTGTCCGCCTTTGAAGCCCACTGTCCGGGTTTGCTCGCACCGCGACAGCTTCGACGAAAAGCGCGCCGGGCTCTGGTCCGGCGCGCTTTTTCTTTCTGCGTCAGGCGATGGGGACGGCGGCCGGAGATTTTTGCCATCTGGCGTGGGGGGCGCGAGAGGCCGCCCGCGCTGCAGCGGGTGCACGCGAGGCGGAGCGCGGACTTCCTCGTTCGCTCGTCAAGGACGAGCCGCCGTATTTCCCTAGGACCCGGGCCCGCCGCCTTGCATGCCCTTGATGATCTCGATCAGCGGCATGAACAGCGCGATGACGATCGTGCCGACGATCAGCGCGAGGATCACGATCATCACCGGCTCGAGCAGTGAGGTGAGGCCATCGACGGCGTTGTCCACTTCATCGTCATAGACCTCCGCGATCTTCAGCAGCATTTCGGGGAGCTGCCCGGTCTCTTCACCGACATCGACCATCGAGATGACCATCGGCGGAAAGACGCCGCTCGCCTCGAGCGGGCTGACGATCGACTCACCCTCTTTCACCGCGTCGTGCACCTTCGTCACCGCATCGGCGATGATCACGTTGCCCGCGGTCTCACGGGTGATATTCAGCGCCTGGAGGATCGGCACGCCGCTGGTCACCAGCGTGCCGAGCGTGCGGCTGAAGCGGGAGATGGCGCTCTTGCGGAGGAGATCGCCAAAGAGCGGCGCCTTCAGGAAGAGGCCGTCGAGAAACGCGCGGCCTTTCGGATTCCGCGAGAGCAGCGTCCAGCCGACCGAGATCGAGACGAAGACAAAGACCGTCGCGATCAGATTCGGGAAAAGCGGCCAGAACATCTTCTTGATGAGATCGCTCGCCGTCATCACGTACTCGGTGATCGCCGGCAGCGGCTTGCCATTGAGCATCTCGGCGAAGATCTGTTTGAACTTCGGCACGATGAACGCCAGCAGGAAGAGCATGATGAGCACGGCGATGATGAGCACGATCACCGGGTAGGCCATCGCCGCCAGCACCTTGTTTTTCACCTTCTGCGCCTTCTCCTGGAATTCCGCAAGACGCACCAGCACCAGCTCGAGCACGCCGCCGAGTTCCCCCGCCTTCACCATGTTGATGTACAGCTTGTTGAAGATGCGCGGATGCTGCGCCATGGCCTCGGAGAAGGTGCTGCCGCCCTGCACGCCGTCCGCCAGCGCATTGATCGTCCCGCGCAGGGTGGCGTCCTTCTCCTGCTTGGCCAGCACCGTGAGGCTGCGGAGCAGCGGCAGGCCCGCGTCGATGAGCGTGGCGAGCTGGCGGGTGAAAATCATCAGCGTCTTCGAATCGACCGTCTTCTTTTGAAAGAGCGTGATCTGCGTCTTCTTCTTCGGCGACGCCACTTTCACCGCCTTGGCGCCCTTTTTGGCCACCTTCGGCGCAGCGCCGCCTTTTCCCTCCTCGATGACGCTCGTGGGGAAAAAGCCCGATTGCCGGAGCTGCCCGACGGCGTCATTCGACGTTCCGGCTTCGATGATTCCTGTGGATTCCTGTCCGCGCGAGTCGAGCGCGACGTAATTGTAGCGGGGCATATGGGGGTAAAGGGTGGTGCGGGTGAAATTAAGGCGCAGCGCCCGAAAAGTGAAAGTGGAAAGTATCCGCTCCTTCCTCCTCATCTTCCTCCTCATCTCCATCTTCATCATCCGGGTGGCTTGGATGAGGATGAGGAGATGCAGCCGCCCGCCGACTTTTGCGCCGCCCGCTCACCCGGCAAACTGCGGATGCGCCCGCAGCCGCTCGAAATCCGCCGGCGTGATCGCACTCCCTTCGCCCCCGGCCGCCCGGAGCGGCGCCCCTCGCG
>JBGSYE010000428.1:0-4392 GCA_041751075.1 Chthoniobacteraceae bacterium | reverse complement strand
GCCGCCATCGGGAGAGCCACCGCCCTCGGGACCGCGGCGACGGTCGCCAAAGCCGGAGCCGCCTCCGGGAGGCCCGCCGGGGCCGCCGGCGAAGGAACCAAAGCGGCTGCCCATGGCTTCGCGCTGTTTGGTCTGCACCTTTTCGATGAGCGGCTGGAGCACGGCCCACTCTTCGTCGGAGGCCTTGAGCGCGCCCTTGAGCCGCTCTTCCATGCGCTTGCGGAAGTCCTCGATATTGAAGCCGCCGCGCCCGCGGTCGCCTTCGCGCCGCTCGCCGTCGGGGGGGCGTTGCTGGTTATTTTGATCCTGCGCGGTGGCCAGCGTGGAGGAGGCCACGAGGAGCGCGACAGGGAGGAGGAGTCGATGATTGATTTTCATGCTGTGTCTTAGTGTTTGGTTGCTGCGCGCAGTGGTTCGGTGAGGGGACGCGAGTCGCAGCACTTCGCGTTCGGTCTCACAGCAATAGACCCCGCGATTGTTAAGGGGGCATTTGAGGGGAAAGGGAAAATTGTTAAGGGAGGGTTAATTCCGCGTGTGGCAGGGGCGCCTAGTTCCCAGGGTGCGCCTGAGGATGCGCCTGTATGGCGAAGCTATGGCTTCGGGGGGCGTCAGGCATCGGACCGACTTCGCCAGCGGAGCGCGCCACGCGGTGCCACCGCCCTGCCCTGGTGACCTACGTCACGGATTCAGTACGCGCTCTTCGGGGGGAAGACGACGTGCCACGCGGTGCGTACGATGATCACCCAGTCCAGCAGGAGCGACCAATTCTCGAGGTAGTAGAGATCCGAGTGGATGCGGTCGATGAGATCCTGATCGCGCCGTGCTTCGCCGCGCAGTCCGCGCACCTGCGCCAGGCCGGTGATGCCCGGTTTGATGAAGCTGCGGACGCGGTAAAAGTTCGCGATTTCACCGAAGAGCTCATCGTGATCCACGAAATGAGGCCGCGGACCGACCACGCTCATTTCCCCCTTGAGCACATTCACAAATTGCGGGAGTTCATCGACGCTCAGCTTGCGCAGCCAGCGCCCGGTGCGAAAGACCCGGCAGTCATCCTCCGAGGCCTGGCGCGTCTCGTCCCCGTGATTCACATGCATGGTCCGGTATTTTAGGATCTGAAACTCCTGGTTGTACTTTCCGGTGCGGCGCTGGGTGAAAAAGAGAGGACCGGGAGATTGGGCTCGATGGCAGAACCACACGAGCAAGCTCGTGAGCGGGAGCACGAAAAAGACGACGGGCAGCGCGATCAGCACATCGAAGACGCGCTTCAAAATCCGACCGATCGGGCATTCGAGCGGCTCCTGCCGGAAGGCGAGGAAATGGAAGCCATCGTCCTCGAGGAAGAGCACTGAGCGATGCAGCTTGTCCTCGAGATCGTTCACGATGAAGAGCCGGACGCCCATTTTGTCGCAGAGATTGCCGAGGCCGACGATCTGCTCGGGAGACATCGGCAGATCGAGCATGATGAGCTGCGAGGGCCGCGTTTGCTTGATGATCCGCTCCATCTCGGCAAAGCCCCCGAGGACCGGCAGTTGATCGCCTTCCCGCGGCGTGGGGTCGTCGGTGATGAGGCCGACGGTGCGAAAGCCGTAGCTCGATTTGCGCTCGAGCCACGAAGAGAGCTTCCGGGCGTGATCGCGCGAGCCCATGAGGAGCGTGGTCGCGGGATGATACGAAAAAACGAAGCGCGCGAGAAACGGCGGGAAGACCTTATTCGAGACGACCAGCGCGCAGTAGAGCAGCGGGGCGAGGGTGAAGAGAAACAGGCGCGAGATGGAGATGTCCTTCTGCGCGACGAGAAAGACCAGCAGCGCGCCGATGACGATGCAGGTCTGCCGCAAGGCGATGCCGTGGCTGCGGACGACATCGAGGTGGAGCAGGTTGCCCTGCGCGAGCTTGGAGCGCCAGAGATCGATCAGGAAGGCCGCGCCGACGACGATCGAGTAGGCAAAGTAGCGCTCATTGGCCGGGGAGAGTTCGCCGCCGCGGATGGTGTTGGAAAAGAAGAAAACCCAGGCCCAAAAGAGGCCGACCACCATGATCGCCTGCATCGCCCAATGCAAGAGGTTGAGACCTCGCACGCGGTTTGAAATCATGCGAAATCCAAGTGAGCCCCGCGCCCTCCCGGCGTCTCAAGGGGCGTAACATTGCGACGTAGCGAGTGGAGGTTCAATCGACCGCAACGCCTGAGCACATGGCCTGCCATGATCCTGCGACGAACCGCGCAGTCAGGTTTTTCCCGACAGCAGACGAGCGACCGGAGGAGTGAAAGCGCGGACATTGCGGGCAACAGTGAGTGATGCAAAATGCGCCGAGCGACGGCGCTTTGAACTTTGGCGATCTTGATTGGAGCCGCCTGAAACGGCAAGCGTTGTTTCATTGCCAGTGCGACAATCACGAGAATTGTGGACGCGGGAGGGCAGGCCGCCGCTGCCGGGCGTCGCTTCGTGCCACCGCAGCCCGCGATCCGGCGAGGGACAAATTGCCTTTCTCAGCCGGCTCCATGCTGTTGGACGGCCCTTTTTTTGATACGCAGAGGCGCAGAGACACAGGGTCGCAGAGGAGGATTCGGCCGCGGAGTCTTGCTCCCCTTTGGCGATGGCTCCCCGAGCGCTCGTCCTCGCCCTCTGCGCTTCCACGTCTCTCCGTTTTCCAATCTGCCCGCCCGCCCGGCACCGGCGTTCCGGTTCAGTGCTTGTGCGCGCCTTTGGCGTCGGCACAGCAGGAGCCGCTGGAGGAGCAGCAATCCTTTTTTGGCGCCGTGGAGCAGGCCGAGAGTCCGAAGGCGAGGGCGGAGAGGAACACAGCGAGCAGGCATTTCATAGGGCGGAACGATTGCGGAGCCGCGGGATGCTGGCAAGGCGGGAAATGCTCGGTTGGTGGGGCAGTTTCGCCGAAACTGCCGTGGTGGTGCTCTGAACCGCCATGCACTTTCGGCGAAAGTGCCCCACCAATGCTCGAAGCGTTTCGCCGATCGCGACAGCCCCGCCACCCGACGTTGCCATTTGTCCCGCGCGCGGCTTTGCTCGGTCGCGAAGTTTTCGCAGCATCTCATGAGCTGGTTCCAACTCGACGCCTCCACGATCGCCTGCCGCGTGCATGCCGAGGGCGATGACGCGAAGATTCCCTCCCTCCTCGGGTCGATGCTGCGCGGCATCGTCGGGTTCATGATGGTCAGCGTGGCGGGCTTTGTCCCGTGGGCGGTGTTTGGCGGCTGGCTCCTCCGGCGTGTCGGCGAAGGTGGGATGTTCGGCGTGTGCGCGCTCGTTTTTATCATGCTCAGCGGTCTGTTGCTCCACCGGCTCATCATCGGGCCGGATTCGCTGGTCAGCTTCTACATGCTCTTCACCTTTAGCTTCACCGCGTATGCGGTCGCCTGGATCGTCGGCTGGCTGACTCTGGGCGGCGTTCCCGGCAGCCTCGCCGGATTGCTGGCGGGCGCCATCGTCATGGGATGGATGCTGACGCGGGCCTTCGAGATCCTCCGGATGATCTGGGGCGTGATCCCGGTGTTGTTTGTCTGCAGCGCGCTCGGCTACTTCGGAGGCGGTTGGGTCGAATCCCGCGCTTTTGCCTTCGGGGGATTCGGCCTCGCGCCTGACGCTCAAAGTGTCATCGCGAAGCTGCTCTGGGGGGCGTGTTACGGCGCGGGATTTGGTGCGGGTCTCGGACTGGCATTTTACCTCTGCCAGACCGACGCGCGGGAATTCCTGCGCGCGGAATCCGCGCCGCCCGCCGGGGAGGGAGCGAAGTAGGGTCGGAATGCGGTGACAAGCCGCAGGCGCCCTGTAATCCGTGGAGCGTATGTCCGAAGAAGTCCTTATCGTTCTGACCACCTGGCCAGACGCCGATCGAGCGCGCTCCGCCGCGCGCACGCTGGTCGAGGAGCACGTCGCGGCGTGTGCGAATATCGTTTCCGGCGTGGAGTCGATCTATCGGTGGGAAGGCGAAGTCGAGACTGCCAGCGAGGTGCTGATGATCCTGAAGACGACCATCGCGCGCTACCGGATGCTCGAGACCCGCGTTCGTGCGCTGCATTCCTACGAGGTGCCGGAAATCATCTGCCTGCGGGTGAGCGACGGTTTGCCCGCGTATCTGCGCTGGGTCGAGCAGAGCTGTCTGCCGTAAGCTGGCCGCCGCTCTCGCGCCGCGCCTTGTTTCTAGCGTTGCGTCAGTCTTTTCCTGAAAGGCCGGGTACCCGGCGGAGCAGGGCGGATGTGAGTTTGGAAAGTCCGCAGCGATCGAGCAGGGCGCCGGGGTCGCACGGTGCGGTGGAGCCGGACACTGCTTCCGCGAGCCACGATGAGACCGGCGTCTGCGCGGATGATCCCGCCACCTGGGCGTAGAATGCCGCGCGGCGGGTGGCGCTCGTGGCCGGGTCGAGTCGCGTGGCGA
>JBGSYE010000427.1:0-1815 GCA_041751075.1 Chthoniobacteraceae bacterium | reverse complement strand
GGCGGTGACGACGGTGTTCGTTTCGCCAAACTCCGAGACGCTCGCCCCCGCGGGATCGAGCGTCACGACCGGCAGCGCCTTGGCGAGCTCGAACATCGCCAGCATCAGGTTATCGCCGCCGGTGATCGTCTCGTAGTGGTCTTGCAGGGATGTGACTTTCGGCAGCGGCGAGCCGCCGGTGAGGAAGACCTTAACCGCGCGGCGTCCGAAAAAATCCGCGCGCTTCAAATAGGAGATGTCGCCGCTGAAACGATGCGCGGCAAGCATGAGTTCGATCACCTTCGCGTAGGTGTCGGGCACGAGCGTCTGCGCCGGGTCCGGCTCGCTGGCGAGGTAGATGGCCGCCGCCTGCAGGACGTAGCTACGATAGCTGGCGGCCAGCACGGCATGCTCGGGGAGAGGGGCGAGCTGCGATGTTTTCGGTGATGCCCGCCGCACCTGGCGGGAAATCCGTCTGCTAGGCTACACGCGCATCGGCGTGGTTGCCGGACCGATCCAGCGATCCGGACTCCACGCCGGCGGCATGTCGCCGCTGCTTTTCGAGCAGCTTTTCCTCCTGCCGGAGACGCCGAGAATCCCGCCGCTGCTGGGCGAATCATTCGCGCAGGATTTCGGAAAGTGGATTCACGAGCATCGGCCCGAGGTGATCGTTTTTATTCAGGACCGCCTTTACGATCAGGTCACCGCCGGGGGATTCCAAAGTCCGCGCGACGCCGCGGCGTCGGCGGTAAAGGTCGCCAGCGCCGACCAGCGGCTCGCCGGCATGCGCTTCCACCACGAGGAAACGTGCCGGATCGCCATCGAACTGCTGCACGATGAAATCCGCCTGGGTCAGAAGGGCATCCCGCATTTTCCCCGCGACATCCTCGTGCCCTCGCTCTGGCTGGCGGGCGAGACGCTGCCGCCGTGGAACGGCGCGAATTGAACGGGATCAAATTCCTTTCGTTTTACGAGTCCGCACGCGCCAGAAAGTTAGCGTGAAAAAAACATTCGCACTCACCGCTGCCACAGTCCTCGCGCTGGGCGGCAACCACGCAAACGGCGCTACGCTCAACACGGTGGGCGTTTACGACGAAAACACCACGCAGACCAACACCATCGAGAAGAGCGCCACCGGCACGGATACGATCACTGCCGCAACATTCTCCAGCCTGGTCGCCACCGCCTTCGCCGCCAATCTCGGCGGCTTCATTGACTTCGATACCGACGGCTCCGATACTGACAACGCCGCCGCCAATGGAATCGTGCTTGTCGATGCCAACGGCGACTCCTTCACTGCCAGCTATGGTGTCAGCCAGGCGAACTCTCTGAAGATTACCAAAGTCAGCGGCGTGGGTGGAACGACGTTTCCCACTGGCGCTCTGCAGCTGGCGACGCGCACTTCCCTCACAGGCGACCGGATTTCCATCTCCAAATCGCTGACCGGCAGCAACTTTAGTCAGTTGGAACTGTCTTTTTTTGACATTGGCTGACGGCATTTGGCTTCACGGTCCTCAGCCGCGCAAGGTGTTGAGGTATTCGCCAATGCCGTCGGCGAGAAAAATATGCCCCTTCCGAGCAAGATGGACACCTTCGCCGCCCGCGATTTCGGCGGCCGAGAGTCCGCGCGCTTCCGCGAGAAGGGGCAGGTCGATGCAGGGAACGCCATCCTCCGCCGCGACGCGCCGGGCCATCGCCTGATACGGCGCGACGTTTTGCGCCTGCGACAGACCGTTGCCTTGGTTCCCACGGTTGCGCGCACCGAGCGGATGGGTGACCACGATCACCGGCTGGCTTTCGCGCTCGCGGGCGATGCGGACGATCTCGCCGAGATGA
>JBGSYE010000426.1:0-4681 GCA_041751075.1 Chthoniobacteraceae bacterium | reverse complement strand
TATTCTGCGCCCGATAGCGAGTGGCCTGACGGCACACTCGCTCTACTCGGCGAACGCTTTCAGGAAGGCGCACTCGAGGGCCAGCGGTTCGGCGACGCCGGTGCGATTCAGGCTGTCGCGCAATGCTTCCAGCGCATCCGTCTTGCGCAGGACTTGGGAAGCAGTGTGACGGTCCGCGAGCGCCGCGGTAGCGGGTGCGAAGTCCGGCAGATCGACCGCCCCCCCATGCTGCTGGCGGAGCACGTCGGCCCACCATTGTTCGAGCAGTTCGATGAAGCCCGCGCGCTCGCCGAGGTAACGCGCCTCGGTCAGCGCCTTGTAGTACTCCTCGCGGGCTTCGAGCCCGCGCAGGTCGCCTACTTGCTTGAAGACTTGCTCCTCACGTTTGAGATCGGCCGCGGTGATTTGGGCGATGGCTTCTTTCGCCCGCGACAGCATTCCCTCCAGCGTGCGCACCAGTCCGAAGATGTGCGGCAGCTCGGGTCGCTCCACTCTGGCAAATGCCGCCAGCGATTCGAGCCACGCGCGCTGGAGCGCAGTCGGCTCGCGCGGCTTCTCGGGGCGCAATGGAATCTCAATGCAGCGGCTGAGGATGGTCTCGAGGAGCTGATCGGGCTGCGAACTCACGAGCAGGAGATGCGAGTGGCCCGGCGGCTCTTCGAGCGTCTTGAGGAAGGCATTCGCCGCGGCCTCGATGAGGCGGTCTGCGTCGAAGATCACGCCGATCTTCACCCCGCCGAGCAGCGAGCGCATCTGGAGTTCGTGTTCGAGATCGCGGATCTGCTCGATGCGGATGCGGCGCGACTTTGATTCCGGCTCGATGGAATGGACATCGGGATGCCGCCAGGGATCCTCCTGCGTCTCAAGGAGCAGCGCGCAAAGATCACCAGCAAGCTGCCGCTTGCCGCTGCCGATCGGTCCGGTGATGAGATAGCCGTGGGCAAAGCGCCCATGTTCGCGGGCGCTGCGGAGGAGGGCGAGGGCTTCGGGAGCGGTGAAAGGCACGGCGGGAACGTAGAGCGAGTGTGCCGATAAAGGCCACTCGCTATTCCGTGCGCGCCGCCAGCGAGTGGCCTGACGGCACACTCGCTCTACTTTCCCGCAGCCACGCGAAGATCACGGGCGTGACAATGAGGATGTGCAGGAGGCTGCTCACCATCCCGCCGATCACCGGCGTGGCGAGCGGCTTCATCACTTCCGCACCGGTGCGCGTGCTCCACATGATCGGGAGCAAGCTCGCGACGATCGTCCCCACGGTCATCACCTTCGGGCGCAGCCGCAGCCGCGCGCCTTCCTTGATCGCCGCGAGGAGTTCGTCGCGCGTGAGCGCTGAGTCCTGACCGCTGGCGCCTGACTTCTGCTTCCTCCATCGCTCCACCGCCTCCTCCAGATACACGACCATCACCACGCCCGTCTGGATCGCCGTGCCGAAGAGCGCGATGTAGCCGACCCACACCGCGACGCTGAAGTGGTAGCCGAGCAGCCATTGGAGAAACACGCCGCCAGTGAGCGCGAAGGGCACTGCGAGGATGACGTGCGCGGCTTCCTTTGCGTCGTGATAGACGATGTAGAGCAGCAGGAAAATGATCGCGAGCACCGCGGGAACGATGACTTGGAGGGTGCGCCGGGCGCGGATCTGGTTCTCGTATTGCCCGCTCCACTCGATGGTCATGCCGTCGTCGAGCGTGACGCGTTCGGCGATGCGGCGATGCGCTTCCTCGACGAAGCCGCCGAGATCGCGCCCCTGCACATTGGTTTGCACGAAGACGCGGAGCCGTCCGTTTTCGCTCGCGATCTCGCTCGGCCCATTCGAGCGCCGGATGGTGACGAGCCGGCCGAGTGGAATGTGCTGCCCGCGCGGCGTGGCGACGAGGATCTCGCCGAGCCGCTCGATGTCCTCCCGTTCATCGCGCTGCATGCGCACCTGGATGGGGAATCGCTGCCGGCCCTCGATGGTCGTGGTCACATTTTTCCCGCCGATCCCGGCCTCGACTGCGTCGAGGATTTGCTGCGAGCGCAATCCGAACCGCGCCGCCGCCACGCGATCCACGACAAACTCCAGATACGGCTTGCCCTGCACCCGCGAGGGCGCGACGCCGAGCGCGCCGGGAATCTCGCGCACGACTTTTTCCACCTCGAAGGCCTTCGCCTGCAGGCGATCGAGATTGTCGCCGAGAATCTTGATGCCGACCTGCGCACGAATGCCGGTCGAGAGCATGAGGATGCGATTCTCGATCGGCTGCAAAAACCCGGGCACGTAGCCGGGCACCTGTGTGAGCTTCTCCGTCAGCTCCGCGATCAGCTTGTCCTTCGTCATCCCGGAGCGCCATTCGTTCTCGGGTTTGAGCGTGATCGTCGTCTCGATCATTTCGACCGGCGCGGGATCGGTGGCGGATTCCGCGCGCCCGAGTTTGCCGGCGGCGGAGAGCACCTCCGGAGTTTGCGCGATCACCGTGTCCTGCCACGCCATGATGCGCTTCACCTCGGTGAGCGAAGTCTGCGGGAGCAGCACGGGCATGAAAAGCAGCGAGCCTTCGTTGAGCGGCGGCATGAACTCCGTGCCCATCCGCGTGGTGAGAAATCCCGCGCCCGCGAGCAATGTCGCGGCGCCAGCGATCACCGACTTGCGATGATGCAGCGCCCAGTCGAGCACCGGATCGTAGATGCGCAGGAGCACGCGCATCACGATGTTGCTCTCCTCGCGATGGAAGGGCCCGCGCACCAGCACGCTGCACAGCACCGGCACGATCGTCACCGCGAGCAGCGTCGAGCCGATCATCGCAAAGGTCTTGGTGAAGGCGAGCGGGTGGAAGAGTTTCCCCTCCTGCCCCGTGAGCGCAAAGACGGGGACGAAGGCGAGGATGATGATCGCCATGGCGAAGAAGATTGGGCGGCCGACTTGCTTCGAGGCTTCGAGCGTGACCTGCCATGTCTCCGCGGCCGTGAGCCGGTTGGGCGGCTGCTTCTCCTTCTCCGCTTCTTCACACCGCCGGATCACATTCTCCGTTATCACGATCGCGGCATCCACGAGCACGCCGATGGCGATGGCGATACCCGCAAGCGACATCACATTCGAGGTGATGCCAAACTGCCGCATCAGGATGAACGAGATCAGGATCGAGACCGGCAGCGGGAAGGTGACGATGAGGATGCTGCGGAAGTGAAAGAGGAAGACGATGTGCGCGAGCGTCACGAGGATGATCTCCTCGGTGAGCGCGTGTTTCAGTGTGTCGATGGTGCGGTTGATCAGCTCGCTGCGGTCGTAGAAGGGGGTGATCGTCACGCCGGGCGGAAGGCTCGGGGTAATCTGCGCGATCTTTGCCTTCACCGCGGCGATCACGGCGGCGGCGTTTTCCCCTGTGCGCATCACCACGATGCCGCCCACCACTTCGTGGCCATCCACATCGAGCGTGCCCCGGCGGAAATCGCCGCCGATCTGCACGGTGGCGATGTCGCGGAGATAGACCGGGGTGCCTTCGCGCTCGGTGAGGACGATTTGTTCGAGATCGCCCACGGATTCGATGAGGCCGAGACCGCGCACGACGAACTCCATGCCGTTCTCCTCGATCACCTTTCCGCCGACGTTGAGATTGCTCTGCGCGACGGCGGCCATCACTTCATCGAGCGACACATTGACGGTGCGCATTTTCGCGGAGGAGACCTCGATCTGATACTGCCGCACGAAGCCGCCGATGCTCGCGACCTCCGCGACGCCCGGCACGGCATTGAGCTGGTAGCGCACGAACCAATCCTGCACCGCGCGCAATTCGCCGAGATCGTAACCGGTGCCGCCGGGAGCTTTCGAGGGATCGACCTTGAAGTAGTATTGGTACACCCATCCGAGGCCGGTGGCGTCGGGGCCGAGTTTGGGGACGACGCCGGTGGGGACGAGATCGCCGAGGTAGTTCAGCCGCTCGAGCACGCGGGTGCGGGCGAAGTAGTTGTCGATCTTGTCGTCGAAAATGATCGTGAGCAGCGAGAAGCCGAACATCGAGTTCGCGCGCACCGTCTTCACTCCGGCCAGGCCCTGGAGATTCACCGAGAGTGGATAGGTGATCTGATCCTCGACCTCCTGCGGCGACCGGCCCGGCCAGTCGGCGAAGACGATGACCTGGTTTTCGCTCAGATCCGGGATCGCATCCACCGGCGTGCGCCGCAGCTCGAAGACCCCGAGCGCGATGATGAAGAGCGTCGCGCACGCGACGAGGAAGCGATTTCGCAGAGACCATTCGATGAGGCGCGCGATCATGGACGCACTCCTTTCCGATGAGCGCGAGGGCCGGAGTTCCGGGTACCACACGCGTCTCGCGTGTTGGTTTCGGCGTCCCGCCGAAACGAACTTTCCGAAACCGTGTGCCGACTGAACGCGCTCTCTTTACTGAGCGCTGTGAAAAGTTCGTCGAGGCGGGACGCCTCGACCAACACGCGGGACACGTGTGGTACCCGGATCTTCACTTCCGCACCTCCTCGCCGCAGCCAAGCATCTCGGCGCCGAAGTAGGGATTGCGCAGTGGCCCGGCGAGTTGGAGCCAGCGGCCTTCGCCGGTCGTCGCGGCCGGCACGGCGGAGTCCACCATCGGGCACATGTAGATCTTCACATCGGCAAAGGTGGCGTCCTGCCGGCGGAGCCGCGCGGCGAGTTCGGTGGCGACGGTGCTCGTGGGATAGAAGTTGCGGCGTG
>JBGSYE010000425.1:0-7236 GCA_041751075.1 Chthoniobacteraceae bacterium | reverse complement strand
TTCGCGCTCGTCGTCGCCACTTTGCTGACGATGCTTTTTTACCTCGGACGCAGCGGCCGCGCCGGTCGTTGGGCGACCATTGCGTCCGTGCTCATCGGACTGGTCTTTGCCCTCTGGCTAAGCGGCGTATGGCTGTCGCCCGCCGGACCAGTGATCTGGGTCACGCATTGGTTCTCGTATGCCTTTGTGGTGCTCATCGTCGCCCTGCTGGCCTTCATCCTGATCCCGCGCCGGGTCGCGCCGCCCTCCGCAAGCCCCGGCGCTCAGAAAGACATGTTGGGCGTCACCCTCTTCTTTTCCCTCAGCGCCCTGTTCTTCGTCACGCTGATCGTCCTGCGCTTCGTCTAGCTGTCGTTTTCACACCACAAACAAACAAACAAACAAACCATGAAAATAACCAAATTCACCACAATCACCTGCGCTTTCGCCCTGCTTTGCGGAACCGCGCTGGCGCAGAACCTCATCGACGCCTCCAAGCTCGACGGCAAGAAAGTCCATAACCCGCAGGGCGAAGACTTGGGCGATGTCTCGCAGTTGCTCATCGACCCAGCGAGCGGCCAGGTGCGCTATGTCGTGCTGGAGCTGAACAAGCTCTGGAAGATCAACGACCCTGAAGTCGCGGTGCCTTTCGGCGCCTTCAAGATGACCGGCAAGCCGGCGGACGCGAACTTCAAGATGACGCTCGATACGACGAAGGAGAAACTGTCGAACGCGCCGAAACACAAGGTCGGCGAAGCCGACCGGCTCTACACGAAGGAAGCCAGCATGCCGATCCACACCTATTGGTCGATCGTGTGGTTCGAGCCAATGCCGGCGACGACCTCGAGCGACAAGTCCGCCGACAAATCTGGCACGACCGGCACGAGCACCTCAGCCACTCCGAAGAAAGAGGGTGCGAAATAGCCCGCGGTTTCGACCGTCGCGCGGTTATCCGCGCGGCGGTCGGCCAACCATTCAGGCAATTCAGAATGAATCATCCCAAACGCTGGGCGGCCCGCATTGATGCTCGCAGTCCTTGGTTTCAGCATCGCGGGCACTTTCACCACCTCCTCCGATAGCACAACTGTCAGCAAAATCTGTCAGCAAGCGCCGGAAGCGCCACTCGATTGCCGGAAAATCCAGCGTAGCTCAGTGGGCGAGCGATCCGCCGTTAACCGATCGGTCGCAGGTTCGCTCCCTACCGCAGGAGCCAAGCCCGTCCGAATGCCCGGGCCACGTCCGGGGCGGTCTTGCCATCGGCGGGAGACCCGGTATTCCATCGCCAGCCGATGTCCATCTACCGCCGCGCGCTCGCCTATTACCGGCCATTCCTCGCGCCGACCATCGCGGCGGTGCTGCTCACTCTCGTCGCCATCGGGCTCGGGCTGCTGCGGCCCTGGCCGTTTGCCTTCATCATCGACCATGTGCTGCCGCAGGCGGCGAAAGCAGAGCGGCAAGTCGCGGTGCTGGGCTTCGACCTCAGCGCCTGGAGCCTCTCCGCCGTGGTGGCGCTGATGTGCGGATTGATCGTCTCCTTTCACCTCCTCTCGGGTCTGCTGAATCTCTACACCGGTGTGCTCTTCCTGCGCGTGGGCTTGCAGGCGCTGCTCCGTCTGCGCACCGAGATCTACTCCTGCCTCCACTCGCTGCCGCTCAAGTTCCACGACCAGCGGCGCAGCGCGGACTCCAGCTTCCGGGTCGCCTACGACTCGCAGGCGATTCAGGCGTTTTACAGCAAGGCCGTATTCATCTTTCAGGCGGGCTTTTCGATCGTGAGCACCTTTGCGGTGATGTGGCGGCTGGACTGGCAGCTCACGATGCTCTCGCTCGCGGTCGTGCCCTTCATGGTGGCGGCGATGGTTTTCTTTGCGAAACGCATCCGCACGGAGGCCACGACCATCGCCGAGCGCGAGAGCGCGGTGCTCACGGTGGCGCAGGAGGGGCTGAGCTCGATCAAGATGGTGCAGGCGTTTGGCCGCGAGGAGCATGAGGTGGCGCAATTCCGCACCAGCGCGACGGAGAGTCTCGAGGCGAATCTGCGGCTGAATTTCCTCTCGATGAAAAGCGCGCTGGTCGTCGGCACGCTCATCGCGATCAGCACCGCGGCGATGTACTACGTCGGCTCGCGGCATGTGCTGGAGGGAACGCTGAAGCTCGGCGAGCTGATCTGGATCTCGTCGCTGCTGCTCCTGCTCTACCAGCCGCTGGAAGCGCTCACCCATGTCGCCTGGGCGCTGGAAGGCGCAGCCGCCGGGGCGCAGCGGTGCTTCGAGGTGCTGGATCGACAGGACGACGTGCCGGACGCACCGGATGCGAAGACGCTCGGGCCGGCGCGCGGGGAGATTGTCTTCGATCACGCGGGGTTCGGCTACGCCGCGGACCGGCCGATTCTCACCGAGGTAAATCTGCGGATCGAACCCGGCCAGACCGTCGCCTTTGTCGGCGGCACAGGCGCGGGAAAATCCACGCTGCTGAGTCTGGTCCCGCGCTTTTACGATCCCACCGCCGGACGCGTGCTCGTCGATGGCCACGACCTGCGCACGCTTACCAAGAAGTCGCTGCGCCATCAGATGAGCATCGTGCTCCAGGACACGCTGCTCTTTTCCACGACCATCCGCGAAAACATCGCCTATGGCCGGCCGGAGGCGAGCGACGCCGAGATCGTCGAAGCCGCGAAGCGCGCGCAGGCGCACGACTTCATCGTGGCGCAGACCGACGGGTACCGTTCGCAAGTCGGCGAGCGCGGCGGCCACCTCAGCGTCGGCCAGCGCCAGCGGATCGGCATCGCGCGCGCCTTCCTCAAGAACGCGCCGATCCTGCTGCTCGACGAGCCGACGAGCGCGCTCGATCCGACGACGGAAGCCGCGATCATGAGCACGATCGAGGAGCTGATGCGCGGACGCACGACATTGATCGTGACGCATCGCATCGCCACGGTGCATGGCGTGGACAAGATCGTGGTACTCGCCGATGGCCGGGTTGCCGAGGAAGGGCGCGGCGACGATCTGGTGAAGCGCAACGGCGTCTATGCGTCGCTCTATCGCTCGGCCAACCTCCACTGACCCATGACCAACGTCCTCCCCGACCGCCGCGTCGAACACGACTGGACCCCGCGCCAGATCCCTCCCAACGTCACCTGGGGCGATGGCTTCTACTGCGAGAGCGCGCAGTCGTTTTTGCATTTCAAAGGCCAGCGCGAACCCGCGATCGAGCTCGGCGAACACGTCTCGATCTACGCGGCATCGCAGTTTGCGGTCGGCGAGCATGGGCATGTGAAGATCGGCGACTTCACGCTGCTCGTCGGCGCGCTGCTCACCTGCGAGACGAGCATCGAGATCGGCTCGCACTGCCTCATTTCGTGGGGCACGGGCATCGCCGATTCCGACTTCCATCCCGTCGCCGCCGCCCACCGCCGCATCGACGCCGAAGCGCTCGCACCTTTCTACGAAGGCAAACCCGCGCGCCCCTTCGAGGCCGTGAAATCGCGCCCGGTGAAGATCGGCGACAACGTGTGGATCGGCATGAATGCGATCATCCTCAAAGGCGTGACCATCGGCGACAATTCGGTCATCGCCGCTGGCGCCGTGGTCACCAGGGACGTGCCGGCCAACACTGTCGTCGCCGGCAATCCCGCGCGGTTCGCAAAGCGCCTCGCCGAATGAGCCGCAAGCGGATCATCGTCACCGGCTACATGGCGCGGTGCCCGATCGCCGGCGTCATCTGGCAGCACATCCACTACGTCGCCGGCCTGCAGCGGCTGGGTCATGAGGTCTTCTACATCGAGGACTCGACCGCGCATCCGTATCACCCGCTGCGATGCGACTACGTGGACGACTGGAGCTACACGGCGGCGATCATGCCGAAGCTCGCGCGTCAGTTCGCCTTCGAGGGTCGCTGGGGCTACCGCGCCCGCTTTCTCCCCGCACGTCCGACCGCCGGACTCAGCGGCGCGCAGATCGACGCGCTTTACCGCGAGACGGATGCGGTCATCAACGTCTGCGGCGAGCAGGAGCTGCACGAAGACCTGCTGCGAAATCCCTGCCTCATCTACGTCGAGAGCGATCCCGGCAAGGAGCAATGCGTGATCGACAACGACCCGGGCGCGCCCATCCGCGCGACGCTCGCGCAATACCAGGCCGTCTTCACGTTCGGCGAACACATCGGCACCGCGAAATTTCCCGTGCCACTCCACGGCGTGCCCTGGCAGCCCTCGCGCCAGCCGGTCGTCACCGATCTGTGGCACGCCGACGCGGCTCCACCGGACGGCGCGGTCTTCACGTCGGTGGCAAATTGGAACACGAAGGGCAAAGACATCGAGTGGCGCGGCGACCGGTATCTGTGGAGCAAGGCGCTCGAATTTCTCCGCTTCAAGGACGCGCCGCGGCGCGCGGGCGAGACCTTTGAACTCGCCACCAATCTCCGCGACGCCTCCACGCGCGCCGACTTGCAGTCGCTCGGCTGGCGGCTCTCCAGCCCGCAGGAAATCAGCATCGACCATGATCGCTACGTGCAATACCTGCGCGGCTCGAAGGGCGAGTTCACGGTCGCGAAGGATCAATACGTGCGCTTGAACACCGGCTGGTTCAGCGACCGCACCGCGTGCTACCTCGCCGCCGGGCGGCCGGTCATCACGCAGGAGACGGGATTCACCGATCTCTACGGCGGCGAACGCGGGCTGCTCGCCTTCCGCACCGTCGAGGAAATCGCGGAAGCGGTGCGCGCGATCGATGCCGACTACGCCGCGCACTGCCGCGCCGCCTTCGAGATCGCGGCGGAGCACTTTGAAGCGACAAAGGTGCTCGCCTCATTGCTCGATCGAGCCGGTCTGTGACTCAGGCGATCACGAGAACTTCACGCTCTTCCCCGGCTCCATCTCGTAGCTCAGCGTCATGCGCTCTCCGACGTTCGGCTTCAAGACATCGACCATGAACTTGAGATAGATCGCGTCCTCCTCAGCCATCGTCTGTTTCTCGGTGGACTCGTAGTCGAGCGCGATGAAGAAGGGCCACTCGCTCTTCAGATCGATATTCTTTCCGCAGCGCACGCTCAGGATTTCCGGAATCTTCAGGAGACTCATCCGCGTCGTCATCATCATCTGCTCGAGCTTGGCGGGAGTGACCGACGGGTGGAGTTTGAAGAGCGTGACGTGGTGAACCATGAGGCGCAGCGTTGTAGGACTGTCGCGGACGCGAGGCAAGAAAGTAGTCCCGGGATTCAGCCCGCAGCACCGCCGGGCGTAGTTTGGCCGCCGCCGCTCGAATGGTCACCCGACGGGCCTAAGCCCCGTATTACTTGATCTGCGTAAAGAACGCCTCCACCCGCTTTGCCACTGCGGCAAAGCTCAGCCGCTCCCGCGCGAGTCGCAGCGCATCCTCCATCGCCGCCTCGGTGTCGTGCGGGTGCTCGAGGAGGCGCGCGGCGAGGTCGAGCACCTGCTCGGCGGTGCGCCCGTGGCCGCAGAGGTCGGGAAAGGCGAGCCGTTCCGTAGTGCCATTGCCGCCGATGCAAAGGATGCGGCAGAGCAGTGCGTCGCCGGCGACCTGCCCGGGCACGGCGCTCGCGTCGAGTTGCAGCACGAGCTTGTGCTTCGCCACGGTGCGCAAGTAGCGCGGGTACGGCATCCGGCCCTCGACGACGCACAGCATTCCTTTGCTGTAGCGGAGGCGCTCGAGCATCCGCCGTCCGCGCCAGCCATCGACATTGAAGACCGTGACCGGCTCCTGCATTGCCTCGGCCATCAGCTTGATGCCGAGCAAGGCGGCGAGGTGATTGCGCGACGGCACATCGAACTCTCGCGTCCCGATGAAAATGCCGCGCCGCTCGTCAAAGGGCGTGGCGAAATTCCACGCCGCTTCCTCGACGGGATACGGCGTTGGGATGAATTCCACCGCTCGCACACCCACGGCCTGAAAGAGCGGCACCGCGTCCGGGGTGGTCGCGATGGCGCCATCGGCGCGCGCGCAGATCTCGTGGAAAAGCGAAAGCCGCGCGGGCTTGGAGAGCAGTTCCGCGATCTGACCCGAACCGGCTTCCTTGAAGGCGATCGCCACCGTCTTCCCCGCGCGCTTCATCTCGATCATCGCCTGCCGGCAGGCTTTGAGATCGCGGCGGAGCAGCAGCAAGACATGCTTCGTGTCCGCCGGCACCGTTTGGTCCTTGCGATGGAAGGATCCCCCCGTGCAAGCGGCGAAGCCGTGATAGTTCACCGGCGCGTGGACCTTCGAATCCGGCGCCCCCGCGCGATCGGGGAAATGCTGATCCGGATCGTTCCCGCACGGATTGAGGACGGCGATTTTCAAACGGCGCGATTCCGGTTATCACGCGCCTCTCGCGTGTGGGTTTCGGCGTCCCGCCGAAACGAACTTTCAAGAGCGCCTGGTGCGGACTCGGCGATCGGATCGGCAGCCTGCGGCTCGAAAGCCTGTTCCGGCGGGACGCCGAGACCAACCCGCGAGAGGCGTGGGGTGCCCGGAACCGCCGTCCCCGCCAGCGTTCTCGCTCCGCTCATTTCTTCGCTCCTTCCTCCTTCGTCACCGGCGCGAGGATCGCGGCGAGGGTGTCGAGGTGGTCCTTCGTGCGGACGAGTTCGAGGTACTTCGGTCCGTCGGCATACGGCAGCGTCACGGTGCGGAAGGTATCTCCGTCGAGGATCAGCAACTCGATCTTCCGGGCAGTGACGCTGTCGGCGATGCCGTCCTTGAGGCGCTGTGTGCTGAATTTGCGGCCATTCACGCCGCTCATGACCATCCCGCTCGCGAGGCCGGCTTTGTCGGCCACGGAGCCGGGGACGACGCCGGCAATCTTCCCATCCTCGCCAGCGCTGAGGCCGATCGAGTCGGAGACGTTCACGTTCTTCCGATCCTTTTCCCGCTCGGTGAAATAGTCGCTGGGCTTGGCAGTGTATTGCAGGCGGTAGCCGAGGGTCCGGGTGAGAAAATCGAGGCTCAGCGCGGGGCGCGGTTGCGAGATGCGATCGGCGAAAAACTTCTCCCAGTCTTCATCCGCGAGCTCCTTGAGAATGACGAGCACGTCTTTCAATGTGTAAGGCTTGACCGCGGGATCGGTGGCGCGATCGGCGGCGAAGAATTTCCTGCAGAAGTCGTCGAGGCTTTTCCGTCCGCCGCTCTGTTCGCGGATGAGCGCATCGGCTTCGAGCCAGATGATCAGCCCTTCATCGTAGTAATCCTGGCCGCGCCGGAGCTGCGACCACGCCGGGCTGTGCGCGCGGAGCGTCCAGCTCGCGGCCGCAGTGTCGTC
>JBGSYE010000424.1:0-3994 GCA_041751075.1 Chthoniobacteraceae bacterium | reverse complement strand
GCGAGGCGATGATCGCCTTTGCCGGCACGCCGCAGCCGCGCGTGCCGCGCGCCCCGACGCTCGGGCCGCCGGAGCTGGCCTTTGAAAAGCCCGTCGATTCCGCGGCGGAATTCTTGAAGTACACCGGGCGCTACGATGCCTGCTTCCGGCAATATGGCTACTTCGCCGAGGCGGTGCGTGAAGCGAGCGGATATCGCGTCTTCACCACGGGCTCTTTCGGCAGCGCGCCGGGCGACGCCGCGCGCGGCGGATGGCCGAATGGCTCGCTACCGGGGCGCGTCATTTTCCAAGGCCTGAATACCCAGCAGGCCTACGACTGGAATGTCACCCACGCGGCCAAGCCGCTGCACAATTTCGCGCTCACCGACCGCCTCCGCAGCTACGCGCCGCGTATCCGCACCTGGTCGCTGCTCGACGACTTCCGGCTGCTGCATGGACGCGAGGCCTGGCAGCGCAGCGTGGCGCTGGTGCTCACGCGCGGCATCCAGGGACTCGGGACGAATTTTCTCCCCGACCCAGCCGCCAATGCGGAGCAGCAGGCGGTCTTCGACGCGCGTCGCGAACTCCACTCGTGGATTCACAAATACGGCGGCGTCTATGCGCGCACCGCGCCGGAGGCGGCGATCGGGATTTTCTACGGGCACGATCCCGCGCTGCTGCGACCGGTGATCGCCGGAGAGAATCCAGACCTCGCGAGACTGCTCGAAGGTTCACACGAGGGGAAGGTGACCGAGGCGCTTTTCCTCTGCCACGCGGCAGGCTGGCCGGCGCGGGTCGTCACCTATCAGGAGATCGCCCGCGGCCCGCTGCCGCGCTCGATGAAGGCGCTGCTCCTCGTCGGGCTCGAGGCGCCCGGCGAAGGCAAACATTGGGCGACGGGTCTCGAACGGATGCTCCAGCAATTCCTCGCGGCGGGCGGCCGCATTTTGTCGGATGAAAAATCCGCCTGTCCCGTGCCGGCCACCCGCCTCCCGCTGCGGGTCGCCGCATATGTGGCGCAGAGCAATTTCGATCCGACGCCGGCGCTCTTTGCGCGCAATGCGGAGAACGCGATGGTGCTGCGCAGGGCGATGGAGGGAGTGGAGGAACCGATCGCCGTCTCCGACGAGCCGACGATCTGGGCCATCCCCGCGCGCTCCGGCGATACGCAATACCTCACCGTAGTGAACCAGGGCTACGCGACGGGCCCGGACGCGGCGGAGATGTTGCGCCCCGCCGATCCGAAAGCGTCGAAGCCCGAGCGCTGGAAGACCAAGGGCAACGCGAGCCTTTACGTAAAGCCGCAGAGGGGCGTCTTGCGCTGGAATACGCAGCGGCCGATTTACGACGTGCGCCGCGCGCGCAAGCTCACTGCGGAGGAAGCCACGAGTGTCGATCTGCGGGAGGATGCCTTCCAGTGGTTCGCCGCGCCGCCTGCGGAAGTCGTGCGACCCGATCTCACCGTCGAGAAATCCGCGTGGGGCTACTATGAAGCAAAACCGGCGATGCGGAATCCCATGCCGATGGCCGGCCTGCCCGTCGAGATCGCCGTGCGCAGCGGCGACGAGACTGCGATCATCTTCACCGCCACCGGCAGCACTGCGCGCCTGCCGCTGCACGCCACGCAGTCGCCGGGCGACTGGACCATCACCGCCACGGAACTGCTCACCGGCCTCAGCATCACGACCACGCTCGGCATTCCCCAGCCGCAATCCGCGGCCGTCGCTCCGATCGATGCGCGCATCCGCGACCGCAAGGCGACCGAGAAATTTGCCAGGCGCAAGAATCTCCTCCGCGTCGCTCTCACGCCGGACCAGGAGCGCGACCCGAAGATCGTCGAGCAGGCGCGCGCGCTCGTGGCGCATTACGTGAAGCAGGGCCGCAACGCCGCGCTCGCCAGCGCCCAGCCGCGCAGCATAGTCGAGAGCCTCCAACCGCTCCAGAGCCCGCATCGCTATCCGCAGTGGAAGACCATCGCCGTCGATCTCGTCCTCCTCGGCACGCCAGCGAATAACGTGCTCCTGCTCGACCAGGCGCGCGGCCAGATTTTTCCTCGTGACTTCACCCTGCCACCCTCCGGGCACGCGGAGATCCTCTACACGCGCTCGCCCTTTGTCGGGGAATGCGACGTGGTGAATATCATCGCCACGGACCTCGACGGCCTCGCCGCCGCCGTGCGGGCAATCACCGCCCAGTAGCGAGCGCCGGGTACCATGCGCGTCCCGCGTCTTGGTCGCGGCGACCCGCCGCGACGGACCCCATCCAGCGTGCGATATGGGCAAGAACTCCGCGTCCGGGGAGCCACCCCGCAGGCCTTCGTGGCGAGGAGCTCTCGCCGGAATGAGCGCCCTCGAAAGTCCGTTTCGGCGGGACGCCAAAGCAACACGCGAGACGCGCATGGTACCCGGCCCCTCCGTGCGACCATCGCGATTCCCCACCGGCTCCTATCCGCGACGCACAAAGGCTTTCCACTCCGAAGAGATCGCGCTTTCATCCGCGCCATGCCCAACCCCTGGACTGGAAAAGGAAATCCCTACACCCGACAAGAAGTCTGCGACCGCCTCCGCGCGGCACTCGACCGCGGCGAACCGCTGATCGCCGCGGGCGCCGGCACGGGCATCAGCGCGAAGTTCATCGAGAAAGGCGGCGCGGATCTCATCATCATTTACCACTCCGGCCGCTTCCGCATGGCCGGGCACGGCTCGACCTGCGGGCTCATGGCCTACGGCGACGCGAACCAGGTCGCGATGGACATCGGCGAGTACGAGGTGCTGCCGATCGTGGAGGAAATTCCGGTGATCTGCGGAGTGCATGCGACCGATCCGCGGCGCCGCATGTGGCACTGGCTCGGGCGAGTGAAGGAGATGGGCTTCTCCGGGGTGAACAATTTTCCCACGCACACGATCGTCGATGGGCACTTCCGGCAGGTGCTCGAGGAGACGGGGATGGGCGTGAAAAAGGAATTCGAGATGGTCGCGCTCGCGCGGCGGATGGATCTCTTCACGATCGTGTATGTGGCGACCCCGGATGAGGCGAAGGCGATGGCGGAAGCCGGTGCGGATGCCATCATCGCGCACGTCGGCACGACTGTGGGCGGATCGATCGGCGTGACGGGCGCGGTGGTCTCGATGGACGACGCGGTGCAGCGCACGCAGGCGATCATCGAAGCCGCGCGGACGGTGCGGGAGGACATCTTCTTTCTCAGTCACGGAGGCCCGATCGCCACGCCGGAGGACGCGAAGTACGTGAACGAACACACGGACTGTGTGGGTTTCGTCGGCGCGAGTTCGCTGGAGCGGCTGGGAGTCGAGGCCTCGCTCACGGCGCTGACGCAGGAGTTCAAAAAGATCCCCGCGCCCGCAGCGAAGCGCGGGTGATCCGGGTACCACCCGCGGGACGCGTGTGGTACCCGGAATCCGCCGTGGCCGCTGTTTCCGCAAGCCAGTCGCGCTATAGCGTCTCGGGCGCCTGGAAGAGTTCGGCGATCCTCCCGAGGAGACGGCCGGCGGCGCCGCCGTCGAGCACGCGGTGATCGAAGCTGAGGGTCATCTGCGCTTCGGTCGCGGGGAGGAATTCCGCCTTCGCTTTGTCCCAGACGGGCGCCACGCGGCCGGCGCCGAGGCCGAGCACCATGGGCTGCTCGGGGAGCGGGATGGGCGTGGCCCATTCGAGGCCGAAGGTGCCGAAGTTCGTCACGGTGGCGACCGAGCCGCCCTGGGCATTCGCAGGCAAGCGGCGCTGGCGGGCGAGTTCCACGAGTTCGTTGTAGCGGGCGATCATGTCGGCGAGGCGCATTCGATCTGCGCTGCGGACGACCGGGACGAGCACCCCATCGTCCGCCTCCACCGCGAAACCAAGATCGAGCGATTGCGGATGCACGATCTTCTCGCCGATCAGCCGCCCAGCCGGCGCGCTGTTTTCACCGAGCGCCACGGCGAGCGCGCGGAGGGCGTAAAGCGCGGGGCCGGGCTTCGGGTCGCTGGCTTTGCGATGGGCGAGGAGCGCATCGATGCGC
>JBGSYE010000423.1:0-3363 GCA_041751075.1 Chthoniobacteraceae bacterium | reverse complement strand
CCACGACTCGCGTGTCTGGCAAAAACTCGTGTGACTTCATGCGGCGTGCTTCTGCGCCGGGCAGTTCCGCGATTCGCTGAGCGCCACCACTTGCCGCGCGCCCGCGCGTCTGCGACTCTCGCCGCTCACTTTCCATGAAGTCCCTCGACGCCAAGCTCGCCGACATCCACAGCAACCCCTCGGGCAGTAAAGCCTTCATCATCGCGGACGCGAAGGATGCGGACATGGCCTTCGGCATCACCGCGCCGGGAAGCAAGCGGCCGCTCAATCCCGAGCGCGTGCTCAAGTCGGAGATGCATTGGAAGACGCTCGAGGAGTATCGCGCGCAAATCCGCGCGGTGGTCCGGCAGGGGCTCGTGGATATCATGCTCATGTCGGCGTCGAATGTGGAGCAGCTCGCGACGCGGGAGCGGCTCTTTGCGGACTCGCACATCACCCCGGCGGCGCGCGCCAATGACGCGACGGACATCTGGGTCGTCCGCGGCGCGGAGTACATCAAGGAGGCGTCGCGGCCTTTCCGCAGCGCGACGATCGATCACATCAAATGCGGCGAACTCGCATGCGCCGACGACGCCCCCGCGACCGGTGCGGACCTCGGGCTCTACTCGGTCACCTTCACAAACAACTTCGAGCGCGACTACGAGACGCTCTGCGCCTTCAAGGAATTCCGCGAAGAGGCGGAGCGGAAAAACTTCCGCTACTTCCTCGAAGTCTTCGATCCGAACGTGGACACGGGGCTCCCTCCAGAGAAGCTGGACGGCTTCATCAACGATCACATCATCCGCAGTCTCGCCGGCGTGACGGAGAAAGGGCGCCCGCTTTTCCTGAAGATCGCGTGGCGCGGACCCCGCGCGATGGAGGAACTCGTCGCTTACGATCCGCAACTCATCGTCGGTATCCTGGGCGGCAGCGCGGGGACGACTTATGATGCCTTCAAACTCATCGCCGATGCGCAAAAGCACGGAGCGCGGGTCGCGCTTTTCGGCCGCAAGATCAACCACGCGGAAAATCCGCTGGCCTTCATCGAGATGCTGCGGCGCATCGTCGAGGGCACGATCTCGCCCGAGGAAGCGGTGAAGGCGTATCATGGCGTGCTACAATCGGTCGGCACCCAGCCACATCGCTCGCTCGCCGACGACCAGGTGCTCACCGCTGGCGCAACGAGCTACGGCGGCTCCGACGGCGCGCGGAAGACGATCGTGAAGCCGGACGGCGCGCCATCTTCCCCATCGAGTAATGGCCGGGTCAGCGAACAACTCGCCCGCATTCGCCAGCGCTTCGGCGAGTGACCTATTGCGCCGCTGTTTCCGGCGCGCCGCCTTCGGAAGGCATGTCGCCTTTCACGAGAATCGTGGGAGGAGAGGCCGGCGGCGCGGGCTGATAGATCCGCACGTAATCGATCTCGAAATAATTGGGAAATACCGTCGCCGCATCGGGAAACCCGGAGGGGCCGCGGCTCGAGCTCACGCTATTGCTGAGCAGTACATACATCGCGCACTTCGGCACGTAGTCCGCGACGATCGTCTTCCGCACCTGGCCATCGACGAACCACACCGCGCGGCCAGCGGTCCACTCGAGCGCAAAGGTGTGCCACACATTTTCAAACTCCGTCTCGGTGTCGCCGGTGCTGTCCCACTGCGGGTCGTGCATGGTGCCGTAGGCGAGGCCGTGGTGCATCTTGCGCTGCCCCCCGTAGTACTCCGCGATATCGAATTCCGGCGGCCAGCTCTGGTGCTCAGGCATCAGCCAGAAACACGGCCACAGGCCCTTGCCGCCGGGAAATTTCGCGCGCACTTCGATGTAGCCGTGGGTGAATGCGAAGCGGTCGTGCGAGGAAACGAGCCCCTGCGTGTAGTCGAAGATGCCCGGCCCTTCGATGCCCTCGACCGTCTTCCGATCCGTGCGCAGCCGCAGCAGGCCGTCGCTGACGATCACGTCTTCATCGACCGTGTAGCTCACGTAGTACTCGTTGTGATAGCGCGGCCCGTGCGTGCCGACGAAGGCCATCTCGGTGCTCCACTTCGTCAGATCGAGGCGCGCGCCTTCGAATTCATCCTGGAAAACCAACTGCCATCCCGCCGGTGGCGCAGCGTGCGAGGCCCAAGGAACCATCAGCACCAGGGCCGCGAGGCCGATGGCGTTGAGGTGGGATTGTATGAACCTCATTACGCTTTCGATGCGCGGAAGATACCACACATCGGCGCGCATTTCAGCTAGGCGTGTGCCAGCGGCGGCGCGGGAAACTCCAAATTCCAAGAGCCAAATTCCAAGTAAGTTCCAAGGGAGAAGATGAAAATTTCAAGCAGCTCGCGCGCGTCGAGAGGTCGGTTGAAATTTGCACCTTGAGCCCTGGAATTTAATTGGAATTTGGAATCTGAATCTTGGAATTTCCGCTCCCACACACCGCGCATCCTTCCACGCGCCCCACGCGGTATCGGCGGAATTGCATCGTCCCGAGATCCATCGTCAGCAGTGTGCCTGCGAGTGGCGTGCCGAGGCCGGTGAGCAGCTTCACCACTTCGACCGCGCCCAGACACGCGACGACGCCAGAGACCGCGCCGAGCACGGGAAATTCGCGGCGCCACTCGGGCGGCGCTTCGGGATGCAGGCAGGCGAGGCAGCCGGTGCTTCCGGGGATGAAGGTGGTGAGCTGTGCTTCGAGCGCGAACATCGCGCACTCGACCATCGGCTTGCGGAGCGCAACGGCGGCGCGGTTGAGCGCGAAACGCTCCTCGAAAAGCGGCGCGGCATCGACGACGACATCAGACTGCGCGACGAGGTCGCGGGCGTTCGCGTCGGAGATGTTTTCGCTCACGCCGATGAGTTCGACGCGCGGATTCAAATCGCGGAGGCGGCTGAGGATGCTGTCCAGACGCGGATTTCCGATCCGGTCCTGCGATTGCAGGAGCTGCCGGTTGAGATCGCGCGCCTGCACCGTGCCGCCCATCGCAAGGACGAGTTTGCCGATGCCGGCGGCGGCGAGCTGCGCAGCGACGAGTCCGCCGATGCCGCCGACGCGTGAGATCAGCACGCTCGCGCCTTTCAGTTTGCGCTGCGCGATTTCGCCGAAGCCCGGCAGCCACATCTGCCACTCGTAGATGGCGCGTTCCTCGGGTGTGAGTTCGGGGAGGTCGCTCATGGCTGCTCTTCGCGGACGCGGCCGTCTTCGAGTCGGAAGATGAGGTCCGCAAGCCGCGCGGCCTCGCTGCGGTTGTGCGTGATGTGCAGGACGGTGACGGCCGTCTCGCGCTGCACCTGCCGGAGGAGATCGGCGAGCGGCTCGCGCGTGTCGTCGTCGAGCGCGGAGAGCGGTTCATCGAGCAGGAGCACTTGTGGCTTCGCGGCGAGCGCGCGACCGAGAGC
>JBGSYE010000422.1:0-3415 GCA_041751075.1 Chthoniobacteraceae bacterium | reverse complement strand
CGCCGCCCGCGCCTGAGCCCGAACCAGAGGAGCCGCCGCCGCCGCCCGATGAGCTGCCGCTGCGCCGTCCGACTTCGAGTTGGGATTTGGCGGAGTTGGAAGGCCCGCTTTTTGGCACCGAGCAGATCTCCGAGTTCACCCGCGAGGTCAACGCGGCCGGCACCTGGACGGTGCGCCCGCACTTCAGCACCTCCGCGCTCTACGACGGCAATGTCTTCCTCAACGAGGAGGGCCAGACCAGCGACTTCATCATCACCGCCTCGCCGGGCCTGACCGCGCGGGTGGGCAACGATGCGACGCCGCTGTATCTCGTGGCCGACTACACGCTCGGCGCGGTCTTTTTCACCGAGAACAGCGACGAGAACTCGCTGAATCACAACGGCAGGCTCCAACTGGACTGGCGGGGCGCGCGGACTTCGCTCGGCATGCGGCTCGGGGTGGAAAACGACTCCGGCACCAGCATCGACGCCACCGACCGCGTGCGCCGCACCAGCTACAGCGCCGGCGCGGAGTCGCGCTTCCAGTATTCGGACAAGGTCTCCTTCGATCTCAATGGCGATTACCGCCGCTCGTATTACGAGGATCTCATCGGCTCGCAGGACTACGGCCTGCAGGGCTATGTGAACTACCACCTCACACCGAAGGTCACCGTCGGCGTCGGCGGCGGCTTCAGCATCGCCGAGGTCGAGACCGGGCGGACGCAACATGCGGAGAATCTCTCGCTGCGGGCGAGCTGGGTCGCCACCGGCAAGCTCACGCTGGACGGCACGCTCGGCGTCGGCTTCTACCAGTTCAGCAGTGACGAAGGGAGCGATGAACCCGACGCCGTGGCCCCCATCGCTTCGCTGCGTGCGACGCTCGTGGCCACGCAGAAACTCACCTTTTCCGGCGATGTCGGCGTGGGCGTGACGCGCTACGACTCCGGCGGCAATTCGCTCTCGCCCACTTTCAATCTCGACGCGGCGTGGGCCATCTGGGACGGCACCGCATTGACCTTCAATGGCCACAGCCGCGTGTTCAATTCGGTCATTTTCACCGACCAGAACTACATCTCGACCGGGGTCGTCCTCGGGATCAAGCAGCAGCTCGGCATCCGGTTCGTGGCCTTTGTCACCACGGGCTACGAGAATCTCGAATACACCTCCGCCGGGCCCGGCGTGGATGCCGACCGGCAGGACGACTACTTCTTTGCGCGCTTCGGACTTCAATGGCACGCTTTCAGCCGTTGCAGCTTCGGAGTTTTCTATGAATTCAGCCAAAACTCATCCCAGGGCCAGGAAGCACGAGATTTCCGGCGCGATCGCGCCGGCCTGCAGATGAGCGTGCTATTCTGATCGGGTCTCCGACCCTGCCCGCCGTGGAGTTTTCATCCTGCTCAATCCTCGTCCCCGCCATCCGGCGCTGCCTGCTGGCCGCGCTGCTGCTCGCGACGGGCAGCGCCTTCGCCCAGCGCAAGGAGATCCCGCGTGCGACCCGCGTGGACCCCGCGTCACCGGCGTCGATGACTTACGAACTCACGGCGCACGACGTGATCAGCGTCGTCGTCTTCAACGAGCCGGAACTCAATATCCAGGCCCGCGTGGACAAGGACGGCGCGATCAATATGCCCATGGTCGGCCTCGTCCGCGTCATCGGACAAAACATCCGCGAGGCCGCGAAGACGATCGAGAGCGCCCTGCGCGAGTATCTCATCAAGCCGCAGGTCAGCGTGACCATCCTGCAGTACACCAAGCGCCGCGTCACCATGCTCGGCCAGGTGAACAAGCCCGGCACCATCGAGCTGCCCGACGAGACGACGGTGAACATCCTGGAGGCCATCGGGATGGCGGGCGGCTTCTCCCGCATCTCGAATAACAAGATCACCATCAAGCGCACCGTGAACGGCGAAGAACAGATCATCAAACTCGACGCCAAAGCGATGGGCGAGGACGGGAGCATCAAGCGTTTTCAAGTCCTCCCGGGCGATACCATCACGGTCGGCGAGCGGCTTTTCTGACGATGAAAAATGGCCAGACTCCCGCGCCTACCGATGATCTCGCCGAGATCGCGGAGGGTGGCGTCGATTTCTCGCAGCTCCTCACCGTCCTGCGCGAGCATCTGTGGCTGATCGTCCTCCTGACCATCGTTGGCGGGCTCGGCGGGCTCGGCTACGTGGCGCGGATGCCCCGCACCTACCTGGCCACCACGGTCATGGTGATCAATAATCAGCCCATGCGGCTGCTGGCCTTTGAGGGAGTGCAACCGGCGGCGCAGGGCACTCCTGAAGTGGCGGACAGTGTGGTCGCGGCATTCAAGAGCCGCGCTTTCCTGCACCAGGTGGTCGAGGCCAACAAGCTGACGACGGATCCCCTTTTTCTCCCCCCACTGCCCGACGGCCAGCCGCACTCCACCGACGACGCGGTGAATGTGCTCGTCGGCTCCATCGCGATCGTCCCGCGGCGCGGCACGAATTTCATCGAAGTGAGCGCGATGCACGGCGACCCCCGCATGGCCGCGCGGCTCGCGGATGCGCTGGCCACCGAGTATCGCAAGCAGGAGACGGCCAGGCGGAGTGAATCCTCCTCGCTGGGCATCAAATTCCTTTTTGAGAAAGCGGACAAGATCAAAGCCGAGAAGGAAGGCCACGAGAAAGCGCTGAACGAGTACATCGCCAGGACGGGAGCCTCGTCGCTCGACCAGAAGCAGGACGTCGTCATCTCGCGCTTGAAGACGCTGGCCGCCCAACTCGACGAGACGCGGGGCTCGCGCATGCGCCTCGAGTCGGACAAGGACCGCGTGCAAAAGCTCGCGGGCAAGCCCGAGGAAATGCTGGAGATCGCCTCAGTCTTCGGGCACCCATCGATTGCGGCGGCTCAATCGAAGATCGAAACCATCGAAAGCATCATCGCCAGTCTCTCGCTGCGCTACACCGAGAAGCATCCGAAGATGATCGAGGCGCGGGTGCAGATGGATGACGCCAGGAAAACGCTGCGCGAAACGCTCGCCGAGATGCCGAAGCTCATCCAGGCGAGCTACGACAGCGCGGTCGAGCAGGAGGAGAAATTTTCCACCGCTCTCGCGGAGCAGGAAAAGATCGCCGGAGAGCTGAACAGCAAGGCCATCCCCTACAACTCCCTCTCTCATCAGGTCGCGACCCATCGCGCCCTCTACGACTCCATGCTCAAGCGGCTCGGTGAAGCGCAGATCGCCACCGGCATCGAGCAAGAGCAGGTCACCGTCTTCGAGCGAGCGCTGCTCCCGTCCATGCCGATGCAGCCCGAGAAGTCGAAGATCATCGGCATCGGCCTCGCCGCCGGTCTCGCCGCCGGCATCGCGCTGGCCTTCGCCCTCCACGCCCTCGACAGCTCGATCCGCACGGTGGATCAGGCGCATCGCGTGACGGGCTTGCAGGTCCTCGGCGCCGTCCCGCGTGATC
>JBGSYE010000421.1:0-4216 GCA_041751075.1 Chthoniobacteraceae bacterium | reverse complement strand
CGTGCAGCGGATGGGCGACCACCGCGAGTGCGAGCGCCCAAGCCAGCGGAGCGAAAAACGGCTGCACCAGCAGCCAGCAAAGAAACAGCAGCAGCGCGGTCGCCGCCACGAGCACGACCGCGAGCGCATGATCGCGCGTCCACCAGCCCGCGCGAGTGGCGGGCGTCTCGGAGAGAGTGGAATCGCTCATCAGCGACAACTTCAGGAAGCATTCAGCCTCCACCCCCGTATGATTCGCCGTGTCGAACCGCGAGGCGATGGCATGACCGAAAGTTAGTTTTCTCCGCGCAGTTCCTGAGCGGCGTCGTCGATCGCTTCTTCCAAGCTGTCGATCGTGTGATCGAAATCTTTCCGGGCTGCGCTGTAAGCCGCGGTGTCGCGGTCGGCCGGCATGCGGGCGAGTTCCAATCGCGCGTAATCCTGATGCTCCCGCAGTGCCTGGAGCCGGGTGGCGAAGTATGGCCGCGAGCCCACGCGGGTGGACGGTGCGCGTTTCTTCATCACGTCGATCTCGGCGCTTAGCTCATCGAGTTTCGCACTCGCGCCCGCGCGATATTCCGCGCCGTCCTGACTGAGGTAGGCCTTGGTGTCCTTCCACGCTTCGCGGAGAGTGCGGGAAGCGGCATCTGCAGCGTCCTTGGTTTCGCGCCTCACGGCCTCCACGGCATCGAGGCCGCGCTCCTTGAGGGTTTTTTCTTCGGCGAAGCCACCCAGCGGAAGCGATAACAATGCGGCAAGAAGCAGGGTTATTTTCATGAGATAGCAAGTGGGGTTTGCCTGAGGATTCGACGCTCACGCCCGCAGCGCGGGTATCTTTTTTCGAGGCGGGCGCTTCCCGACCGCAGGCGGGTCAAAGAGCGGGAGCGGATCGCACAGGGAATCGATGGCCGCGCGCATTTGGACGTGCTGACGGTTCAACGCCCGCACGGTGCGCTCATGCTCGTCCCGCTCTTCTTCCGTGAATTTCTCGCGGGAAGAATTCACCGCCTCCTGTGGCGCCTGGTGTTTTCTCCGGCCATACCGCCGCGGAAGAGTCCGGCTGCGAATTGAGGGTATGAACATGCACAATCTCCCGTCGTCGTCGCGCCGCCTCGCAGCCACGATCGTCACGTTGGTGGCGGTGGGGCAATGGCCCGTCGCGTTCGCCCCTTCACTCCATGCGCAGACTCCGGCGCCCCCAGCCGCCTCGCCCGAAAAGAAGTTTGACGATCAGGAAATCGCTTTCGCCATTCAGAGCCGATATGAGTTTGAGCGCGCGGTGCCGATGCATCTCGTGGATGTCGCGACACGCGACGGAGTCGTCACCCTCTCCGGCACTGTGGAGACCCTGCTCGCAAAAGAGCGCGCCGCGATCATCGCACAGACTGTCCGCGGCGTTCGGGCGGTGGTGAATAACGTGGCTGTCCGGCCCGTCACGCGCTCGGATGAGGCGATCCGCAAAGACGTCGTCGCCGCGCTCGGCGCGGAGCCCGCCACGAGCGCCTATCAAATCACGGTCGAAGTCCAGGATGGGGTGGTGATGCTCAGCGGGCCGGTGCAGTCCTTCCGCGAAAAGCAACTCGCGGCGCTGGTCGCGCGCGGGGTGAAGGGTGCCCGGGAGGTGAAGGAAAAGCTGAATGTCCAGTTTGCGAAAAACAACGATCGGCCGGATTCCGAGATCGAGGCGGACATCCGCTCCGGCCTCACCCGCGACGTGTGGCTCGACCCGAGCTTCGTGAAAGTGTCCGTGCGCGACGGCACTGCGACACTCACCGGCCAGGTGGGCAGCCTCGCGGAAAAGCTCCGGGCGGAAGGCCTCGCGTGGGTGAGCGGGGTGCGCGCCGTGGATCCCAATGGCCTCGCCGTCGAGTCATGGCTCGCCGATCCGATGCGTCGGCCGATGAAGCCCCTCCCGCGTTCCGACACGGAAATCGAGTCGGCGGTGCGTGCCGCCTTCAAAGACGATCCGCGGATCATCGTTCCCCACCCCCTGGTGAAAGTCTCCGGCGCCGTCGTCACCCTCAGCGGAACGGTGAAAAGCGTGCAGAGCAAACTCGCCGCCGAGCAGGATGCCCGCAATACCACCGGCGTCCGTTCCGTGCGGAACTATCTGGTCGTGCGTCCGGCGAAATCCGTGTCCGACGATCAGCTCGTGATCGATATCCGCGAAGCTCTGCTGCGCGATCCTTTCGTGGACCGATTTCAGATCACGGCCACGGCGAAAAATGGCTTCGTGACGCTCAAGGGCGTCGTCGATACCGACTTCGAGCGATCGACCGCGCAGAGCCTCGTCGCGCGCCTCCACGGTGTGATCGGCATCGACAATCGGTTGAAGGTCGAAGAGCCAGCGGTGACTTACTTCCGCTTTCCGTGGGCGCCGGACTACATTTACGACCCGCATCATCGCAATCTCACCGAGACACCGCTGAAATCCGACTCGCAAATCGAGCAGGATATCCGCGAGCAACTCTGGTGGAGCTCCTGGATCGATGCCGACAAGGTGACGGTGACCGTGCAAAATGGCGTGGCTACGCTCAAGGGCACGGTCGATCGCGAGGCGGCCTTGAAGGCGGCGACTGAGAGTGCCTTCGAAGGCGGTGCGCTCGCGGTGCGCAACGAGCTGAAGGTGCAATGAGTGCAGGGCGATCGACGCCCTCTTCGCCGGCCACCGCGGCTACATCTGCGAGCGGAAGATCGCGGCGGCGTGGCCAATGATTTTTTCGGATAGCGGGCGGCGCCGCCATTCCGGGAGGGTGATCTCGCGGGACTTGGCAAGGTCTTCCTTGAAGGCGCGGCTGTGTGCGCGCGCGAACTCGCCGTCGAGCACGTTGAGATTCGCCTCGTCGTTGAGCCGCAGCGAGCGGTTGTCGAAATTCGCCGAGCCGACCGAGAGCCAGCATTCATCGACGATCATGTATTTGCAGTGGAAGCGCGCGGGCTCGAACTCGTGGATGCGCACGCCGGCCTCCAGCAGCGGACCCCAGCGCGTGCGGCCCACCAGCCGGACGACTCGCTGGTCGATGTGTTCGCAGGGCGTGATGACGTCGATCTTCACGCCGCGTTTCCGTGCGGCGACGAGCGTCTCGATCGTCAACGCGTCGGGAATGAAGTAGGCATTGGCGATCTGGATGCGCTCGCGGGCCGCGGCGATGCTGAGCAGGAGCATCACGCGGGCGCTGCCGCTGGCGTCGCTGGCGGAGCTTTTGAAGGCCTGGCAGAGATCGTCGCCCGCGGGGTGCAGCCCGGGAAAGTAATCGTCGCCATGCAGGAGGACGCCGCGGGTTTGGGTCCAGTTGTCGGTGAAGGCTTGCTGAATCTGCGCGACGACGGGGCCGCGGACCCGGTAGTGCGTGTCGCACCAGTGCTCGGGCGAAGCGCAGTCGCCATCCCACGCATCCGAGATGCCCGCGCCGCCGATGAAGCCGGTCTCGCCGTCGATGACGAGCAGCTTGCGATGGGTGCGGTAGTTGAGGCGCGTGGGTGTGAGAAAGCGGAAGATTTCCACCTCGGCGGGCGAGAGCTTGAGCCGGAGCATCGTGCCGCCGTGGAGATTGTCGCAGCCGATCGCGTCCTGGAGCAGATGCACGCGCACGCCGGCCTCCGCCCGCTCGATCAGGGCGTCGGCGAACTCGTGCGCGATGCGCCCCTCGCTCCAGACGAAATTTTCCATCGTGATGGTGCGCCGCGCCGAGCGGATGCCCTCCAGCATCGCGGGGAAAATGCGGACGCCATTGCGCAGCAGCGTCACCTCATTTCCATCGACCAGCGGCGGCCCGAGCAGATGGCTCATCGTGCGGATGAAGGTGGGATCGCCCACGCCGTAGTCCGTCTCGATCCGGTGCGAGACGCGCGGTTCCGCGTCGAAGAAATTTCGCGAGATGAAGATGCCCGCCGCGGCGCCGCCGAGCGCGGCGAGAGCGAGGGAAGGCAGGTGCGGCGCAGGCCGCTTCATGGGAGGGCGAGATCGGCAATCACCGGGCGATGGTCGGATGCCGCGGAGGCATCGGCAAGGACGGCGTAGCGTTCGGTGCGCACGCCGTTCTTCGTGAAAATATAGTCGATGCGCCCGAGGCCGAGCGTCCCGAGGAAGCCGCGATACGTGCGCCGCGGACCGGTGGGCGGCTGCGCGGATTCGAGGCAGGCATCGCGCAGCGCCGCATCGTGCGGAAGCCCCGGCACCGGGAAGCGTCCGGTCAAAATGTTGTAAGGGCGCGAACCTTCGCGGCAGTTGAAATCG
>JBGSYE010000420.1:0-6854 GCA_041751075.1 Chthoniobacteraceae bacterium | reverse complement strand
GGCGGCGCCAGCGCGACTTCCGCGCCGTCGAGGAGCGAGTCGCCGTCGGTGTCGGCGACGAGCGGGCTCGTGCCGGTATCGGCGGCGCTGACGTAGCTGCCGGTATTCGTTTCGACGCCGTCCTTCAGCCCGTCGCCATCGGTATCGGAGAGCTGAGGATCCGTGCCGCGGATGAATTCCTGCGCATTCGTCGAGCCGTCGTCATCCGAGTCCGCCGCGGCATCGGCGCTGTTGTTGTCGCTCAGGCCATTGTCGGTCTCCCACCATTGCGGGAGGCCGTCGCCATCGGCATCGGCGAAGCCGGTGGGATCGACCTCGAGCGAGACGTAGTCGAATTGGATCCACGCCACCGCTGTCCCGCCCGTGCGCGAAAACTCGATGCGATTCGCACCCGCCACGGCTGCGCCCTGCGCCGCACTGGCGATCACCGTCATGGTGTAATCGCCGGTGAAAACGCGCGTGGCCAGCGTCTGCCCATTCATCTTCACCACGAGAGTGTGGATGCCAAAGCCCTGGCCGCTCACCTGATTCACCGCATCCCACCAGCCGCCATAGAGCAGCCGGAAGGTGAGCCGGAAACGCGAGGTCGCTTGAGCCTGCGGGGCCGTGAGATTGAAGTGGATGCGGTTGTTCGGATCGCTGCTCGTCAGCGCGCGCTCGTAGTTCGTGACTGGCTCCGCCGCCGCCCGCACGTCGATCGGCGCGGGATAGGTGCCGGCCTGATAATAGTCGTCATCCTTCGCCGTCGCGCTGCCGGGTGTCGCATTGGAGGCGAAACTTTCCTGGCTGAATTCGTCGGGGTTACCATTCGCGGTGCCGAGCACCCATAGCGTGGAGATGCCGCCGTGGACCCGCGGCGCGAAGGCGAGCAGAACGAGGAACCGCAAAGCAAGGAGGAGGCAGAAGCGGGAGGAGTTCATGGCGCCGGGAAGTTTGGGCAGGGTCCAATTCCGGGTCGAAGCGCGGCGGCGGCGGAAGCCAGTGCGCGGTAGGATGGATGCGGACAGGAAAGGGTTGCGAACCAAACGAGTCAAGCCGATTGATAAAAACATCATCGGCAGTTCTCGCGCGGCTGCGTTCGCCGTTTGTTGGGAGTTCGTCCTCGTCCGCCCACTCGTCCTCGAAGGCCATCCCGTCCCAGTAGGAATAGGAGGACAAGGACGAGCCACCGCAGCGGCCTGCCCAGAACTCACAGCGGCGGGATCGAAAGCCGCAGCGCTTCGAGCCGCGCGCGGGTGCCATGCACATCGCACCAGCGCTCGATGTAAGGCCAGTCGAGCTTGTCCCCTTGCACCGCAATGACGTTTTGTGCGTCGTCGAGATCCTTGAGCCGGCCCCAGCGCACTTTTTGCACAACTACATCCTCGGCTGTGGGCAGCCATGTCTCACGGCTCGCGCTCAAACGCGTTTTCCGGCGTCGCCGGAAGCGCTCCTGATGATGCGCGTCGGAGCTGAGCAGGAAGAGTTCGATTTTGAAGGGACTGCCCTGGAGGCTGATGATGTGCCGAAGCGACCCCGTGATGGTCTCGAAGCTGACTTGCGGATCGAGTTCCAAGTCAGGACCGAGGGAGCGGGCGAAAGCCTGGAAATCCCCGGGTGCCGTCTCCAAGACGATGTCCGCATCTTTGGTCGAGCGCTCTATTCCGTAGTGATTGCTGGCCAGCGCGCCCGTGACCATGTGCGGGATGCCCGCGGAACGAAGCGCTCCAAGGACGCAATCAACAGCTTCGTCCGGAGTCATTCCACGCGCTGGTAGAAGCCGCGCTCATCGATCCGGCGCTTGAGGTCCAATCGGCGACGGATCTCGACTTCCACCTCGGCGTCCGTGGCAGCGGGAAAGTCGCAGCGGATCCCGGCCCGCATCCGTTCCAGCGCCGACTCAAAAAGTGCGATCCCCCCGAGCGATAGGATCCCCAGCGCCTTTTCGGCGCGCGCGCGCCGCACCTTCTCGCGGAAGATGTCGTCCATTAGCGGTTGGAATTCGTTCGCGGGATCCATGCAGCGGCACCTTATCCGACGAGCCTGTCGATGGCAGGGAAAATCTGGCGGAGCGCGAGCCCGCTCACGGATCCTGGCCCAGTTTGAAGTTCACCCGGATGTCGAAGAACTCTCCATTGCCGAGCCCTCTGGGCAGCGGATCGATCTGCGTGACTTTCGCCGCCGCCGTGAGCACCGAGTCGTCCATCATCGCGCTCCCCGAGCCATCGACGATCTCCCGCTCGAGGATCCGGCCATCCTTGTTGATGCGCAGCCGGAGCGTCGTCACAAAATCGCTTCCGCCGCGGGCGATCGAGATCGGCTGCTCCCAGCGGTTGTGGAGGCGGTCGTGAATCATCGCGAAATACCAACTGTTCTCATTCTCACGCGATCCCCCGCCCTCCCGCCCCGCGCCAGTGCCTTTGCCGACCCCGGTGCCTGCGCCGGTCGATTTCGGACCCGGGCCGCTGCCTGGCTTGTTGTTCGCAGTGGCGGCTTTCTCCACGGCGGGCTTTCCCTCCGGCTTCGGTGAAGCGCTCTTTTTCGCGGAGGTCGAGGGTTTCGGTGAAGCCTTCTTCGCTGACTCGGAGGTGGTTTTCGCGAGGGGCTTCTTCGTCGGCCTGGCCGTCGGTTTCGGAGTGGTCTTTGGTTTGGGCTTGGGTGTGGAGGGTTTAGCGGCCGGCCTCGATGTGGCGGGTTTCGGAGTCGTCGGTTGGGGCGTGGCCGGCTTGGGCGTGGCGGGTTTCGGAGTCGGCTCGGGCGTGACCTTTGGCACGACGAGGCCAGTATCCGCGGGCGGCTCCGGCGGCATCGGGATACTCTCGATCGTCCCGCCCGGCTCAGGTGGCGGTGGCTCAGGTTCGGGCTCGGACGGCGCGGGCGGCAGTGGCGGGTCGGAACTCACGGCCTGCAACTCTGCGCCTCCGAACGAGCCGCCATCCAGCCACGTCACGTCGGCATCCACCGGTGGCTTCCGCCGAAAGAGGCCGCCACAATACAGCGCCACCACGAGCGCGAAATGGACGAACGCGACGACGATGAAATTACGCCGGAACTTTGGCCCTTCAGGCATGCGCGAGTTTAGTCGGACGTGTCACTTTGTGGCTTCAGATTTGTCGCGGCCTGGCTGCCCCGTTCGTCACTCGTCGGGATTCGTGAGCACGCCGACTTTCGTGATCTTCGCCGCCTTCACCACATCCAGGATATCCACGAGCTTCTGCACCGGCAGCTCACGATGCGAACGGATCACCACCGCCGTCTCGGGCTTCTCCGCTTGCAGCGCGGTCAGATCGGCCTCGAGTGCCTCGAGCGAGAGGGCGCGACCGTTGAGAGTAATGCGCTCCTCGCGGTCGATCGCGATGGTCTGCACTGCAACCCGGTCGAGCGGCTTCTCCGGCGCCGCGCTCTTCGGCAATTGCAGATCCATCGCGTTGTCCATCAGCGGCGTGGTGATCATGAAGATGATCAGCAGCACAAAGGCGAGATCGAGCAGCGGCGTGACATTCAGCTCGCTGACGGTCGAGAGGCCGTGACGTGCGGAGTGGCGCTTCATGGTTGAGCCTCGGAACAACATCCAACATGGAACATCCAAAATCCAACATCCAATGGAGCACCCGAACGTCCGACAGGGCTATTGGATGTCGGATGTTGGATGTTGAGTGTTGGATGTTCTTTCATTTCCCCATCCTCCGCCCGCCATGATCCACATACTTGTGCTCCAGCGCGCTGGCGAGTTCGGCGGCGAAATTATCCAGTTCCACGATCATCCCGCGGATCGTGGTCACGAGGTAGTTATAGCCAAACATCGCCGGGATCGCGACGAGCAGGCCGGTGACGGTGGTGATGAGCGCCGCGCTCACACCGGGCGCCATCGCCGCGAGGTTCGCGGAGCCCGCCCTGGCCACGCCGCTGAAGGTATCCATGACGCCCCATACCGTGCCGAGCAGCCCGAGGAAAGGCGCGCCACTTACCGCCGTCGCGAGCACGATCATCCGCGATTCCAGAGCGAGCGCGGTCTCGCCCACGGCGCGCTCCATGGCCGTCGTAACCATCCGCATCTGCGCGGGGGAGATGGGCGGCGCGCTGTCGAGCCGCCCGCGGAAGGTCTCATCCACATCGGCCGAACCCAGCAGTTGGAACGCGAGTTCCATGCATCCGGACTTGTAAACCGCGAAGACCGGCGCGCCTTCGTAGCGGATGCGATCCGCAAAGATCCGCAACGGCTGGCGATCCGTGCGAAAGAGCCCGAGGAATTGCTCGCGCCGGCGCTGCGCGTGGCGGATCTGACGCCACTTCGTGAACATCACCGTCCAGGAAAAAACCGATGCCGCGAAGAGCGCCGCGAGCACGAGCTTGCCCGGGAGCGTCGAGTGTTCGAGCGCGAAGACAAACCCGTCGGCGGAACTCTCCGCGAGCATGGTGAATGGAAAAAGCGTTGCCGCCATCGGAAGGCGGTTGCTCTAGTGGAATGTTCCGGGCGATTCAAAGCAAAGCTGTGAAACTACTCCGACTCCTCGCCCTCGCGCTGCTCCTCGCCGCACCCGCCGCCCGCGCCGCGGAAAACAAATACGACGTGCTCGCGAAGCTCCTGATGCCCTTTGCGAATCTCGTGGCGCAGCACTCGCGCAATCCGCTCCGCGCCGTGCAACTCTCCGCCCGGCTCGAGACGATGACCGCTCTCCCCGCCGAGCTCGCCGGAGCGCGGGCCGAGCTCGCGCTCGAATATCCCGACAAGCTCCGCTTGCGCGCTCCGGTGCTCGGAGAAATGCTCACCCTGTGCCGCGATGGCCAGATGCTCTGGGTCGCGCCCGGCAGCCGCGTGGAAGCGCTGCTTCAGGCCGCGCCTGCCGACCGCAAGCTCCCGCCCGCCGATCCGAAAGCGCGCCTCGCGCCGTTCCGCCTGCCGGTCCCGGAGAAGCAGCTCGTCTTTCTCCCCGCGCTCTTCCGCGTGGAGGATGGCGGCATCGAATTGCTCGACGGCGCGGAGTGCCGGGTGCTCTACCTGCAGCTCGCGCCCGAGCTCGAGCGTTCGCTGAAAGTGCCCGGCTGGACCGCCCGCGTCTGGGTGCGGAAAAATGGCGCGCCGGCACGGCTCACCGTGCAGCAAGCCGACTGGGAGATCGCCGTGCGTTTCGACCGCGTCGAATTTTCAAAATCGCTCCCCGCCGTCACCTGGCAGCCCGATGCAGCGGAGTCCGCCGATGTGCTGAAGCTGACCCCCGCGCAGTATCAACAGCTCCTCTCGGCGCTCGTGAAGTAGCAGACGCGAAGCGACGGAGTTCCGGCTACCATACGCGTCCCGCGTGTTGGTTGCGGCGTCCCGCCACAACGCACTTCCTGAGACGCCCGAACCCGCCAGGAACTTTAACACGCGAGACGCGTATGGTACCCGGAGCCTACCGCCGACGCGCGCGGTAGTCGCTCGGTCGCCAGCCGACCCACTTCTTGAAGGTAGTCGAGAAGACGAAGGGATTCTCGTAGCCGACTTCGTGAGCGATCGTCTCGATCTTGTCGTCGGTATTTGCGAGCAGCTTTGCCGCGAGCTGCATCCGCAGATAGATCACCTGATGCATCGGCGAACGCCCCAGCTCGCGGCGACACAGCCGGCGCAGATGCTCCGTGCTGAGGTGGCAGCGTTGCGCGAGCCGATCGAGGCTCCACGGCTCGCCGAGGCGCGTGGCCACATATTCCCAGAGATGCCCGAGCCTGTCGTCGCTCTGCCACGGCTGCGCAAAGCGCAGGACGTAAGTGTGGATGAGCTCGACCCAGTGCGTCACGGCCATCGGGGCGACCTGCGACTTCATCTCCGCGGCGAGCCCCTCGACTGCGCACCGGATCGGCTCCGGATCGAACCGCGCCAACGCCGGCGACGACGAGGAGATGATCGGCCGCTGCTCCGGCGGCTGCTGATAGCGCACCCAGGTAAATTTCCACCGCGACCCCGCCACCGCGCGGAATGCGAGGAGTGCGTGTGGCGGCGCGAGACACGCCCAGCCTTCGCGGCACTGCTGCCAGCGCCCGTCGAGCAGGATCTCCCCGCGGCCCGCAAAGCACGACAGCAGATAAGTCCCGCTCAGATCCATCCGCACCATCTCATACGGCGCCGCCGCGTCCGCCACGCCGACGTGCGCGATGTGATGCCCCGCGAGTGGCGGACAATCCTGCGCCCGCACCTTCACCTCGCGCGTCCCGGAGCCGACGAGGTGCGTCTCAGAAAGCGGCCGCGTGCGGACTGGCGCCGCGCGCTTCAAACCGCGAAGACCTGCGCAAGATCGACCGTGAAGCCCGGCATCAGCAGCGATTCGGCCTGCCCCGATTCGCGCACCAGCGAATGCACTGCCCAATGATCGCCGCGCCAGGCCCGCACTTCGACGCTCTGTTCCGCGGGATTCACGAGCCAATACTCCGGGACGCGGAAGCGCAGATACTTGGCGGACTTATCCTGCCGGTCGCGCCGGGTACTCGAGGGCGAGATCACTTCCACCGCGATGTCCGGCGCCCCGAAGATGCCGCGCTCCTTGACGATTTCCGCTTGCGCCTTCGAGACGAACATCACGTCAGGCTGAGCGGTGTTGTACTCTCCAAAAATCACGTCGAACGGCGAAACGAACACGCGCCCGAGGTCGTGGGCGCGGGCGTAATCCCGGAAGATCACAAAGAGGTTTCCGACACATTCCTGATGGGTGAGCTGGGGGGAAGGCATGGGCACGAGTTCTCCGTCGTCGATTTCGTAGCGCTCGGCGTGGCTCTCCGGTGTGAGCCGGTAGTACTCCTCGTAGGTCCAGAGTTTCGTCGCGGGTGCGGCGGCGGGAGGCTGTGCGGCGCCAGTGCTCATGGGCAGAAGCTACCAGAGCGCCCCGCGAGTCGCCAGCGTTCCT